>CP171343.1:0-260000 GCA_043289735.1 Acetilactobacillus jinshanensis | reverse complement strand
AGCCTAATAAATGAAGTAAGGTCGGCAAAACATCAATTTCACCACCGTAAGTATGGTCAACTTTACCCTGCAAGCCACGGTAATTAATCATAAACGGAACTTTCTGAAACTGAGCTAAATCATAACTATTGATGTTACTCTTATGCAGTAATTGAGCAATCGCCGGCCGATGGTTATTAGAAATTCCGTAATGATCACCATAAGCAACCACGACACTATTCTTATCTAAGCCAGTCTTATGCAAGTAATGTAAGAATTCACCAAAAGCCTGATCTAAATAATGAGCGGTTTGAACATATGGATCAACGGTATTATCGCCCGTCTTAGTGGCAGGGAAACTCGTGTTCTTCTTATCCAACTGATATGGATAATGATTAGTCAAAGTAATCAACTTAGCATAGAACGGCTGCGGCAACCGCTGAATATATTTAGAAGCATCTTTGAAGAAGATCTTATCCTTTAAACCATAACCAACGTTATAAGATGGCTTTTCTTTATAATACTTAGAATCAAAGAAGTATTGATAGCCCCAAGACTTATAAGTATTATCACGATTCCAGAAACTAGGTACATCACCATGCAGAGCGGCGGTAGTGTAGCCATGTTGATCTAAGATCGCCGGAGCAGCCTGGTAAGTATTCTGAGTCCCATAAGTAACCATAGCAGAACCTTGTGGTAAGCCAAATAATGAATTTTCTAGCATCATTTCAGCATCGGAAGTCTTACCCTGAGCAACTTGATGATAGAAATTATCAAAAGCAATCGTATGCTGATTATGATAAAACTTATCGATATTAGGAGTAACCAATCGACCGTGAACCCGATAATTAATTAAGAACTGCTGAAAACTTTCTAGATGAACGATAAAGACGTTCTTACCCTTAGCTTTACCATAATATTGAATATTCGGCTTAGCACGGTGCTTCTTAATGAAGTTCAGAGCACCTTTAATATCCTTCGGCTTAGCTCTAGTTCGGGTTGAACTTTCTTTATGGGTCTGATAAGCATTAAAAGCTGCATATTCATTAAAGCCTAAATACTTAACGATATAATTATTATCAAAGGTTCGGGTCAATAATCCCGAACGGTTAGCATTTGACATCCCAAATTCAGCGAACATCAACACTAATGAAATTACCGTCACCGCAAAAGCATTCCGCTTTTTAAATTTACGATGATCAATCTTAACGACTTTAAAAAGGATCAATAAAGCCAGAATAATAACATCCAGAAAGACCAGAAAGTCCCATGGGTGCATAATACTGGAAAGGCTCTTACTTAAATTATTTCCAGCGGCACCGGAACCTTTAATAATCCCGACCGAAAGAAAATCAGAGAATTCACGATAATACAAGATATTAGCAAAAATCCAAGTCGATTCCAGTAAATCAATAATAATCATTAGCCAATATGATAACTTACCGTTAAAATACAACGCAATTCCAAAAATTAACAATGCTGCTGGAATGGGATTAATCAACAGCAGAAACTGCTGAATACCACCCTTAGCACCTAACGTAAAATAGGTCCTGTAAGCGTAATAGGTCTTAATCCAAAACATTAAAATGACTAACAGAAAAAAGCCAAATTTAGTGTTTAGAAAATCCCTACACTTTTTAAGCTGATTCGACATTTTAGATATGCCTCCACAAAAAGAATTTATGATTTAATTTTATTGGGCTTAATAAACAAAGCGATCGCTCCCAAAAACATCCCTAAATAATAAGTTAACAACCGCCAAATCACCATGGCTAATAATAACTTACCCGAAGTGGTGATATAGCTTTTAAAAAGGGTTTCAAAACTATACTCCGCACCACCGGAACCACCTGGAATCGGAAATAATGAAATGATCATTAAAATTAAAACATGTAAACTAACGATCATCACAATATTTATCTTAGAATAACCTAAGCCTAGCATAATAAAATACGGGATTAAATAGTAAAAGAACAGCTGAAAAAAAGTAATAATAATTAATTTAAAAATTAGTTTTTTTTGATGGGCCATTCGAATACTCTCTGAATAAAAGGTATCAATTTTAGAACCATTTCAGCGGCTTAATCACGGTCGTCATCAATTTTTTAGTAAACGAATGCCAATACATAATCATTAATAAGGCAATAATCACAAAGAGATGAATCACAAAGCCGAAGATGACGAATAACGATAAGTAACTCATCTTTTGAGCGATATAACTAAAGCCAATAATCAAACTAATCAAAAAATTAATAACGATCATTCCCTGATAAATCACGAACTTCATTAAGAGAGCCGAACTGGCACGTCCACCGTCGACACCGGTCTGCAGCATAACCAATAACTGGGCCGGCTGACCACCCGTTGAAAACGGGGTGATCCCGTTAAAGAGCTGTTCAACTAACGGAACCCTGATCGCATCTTTAAACGAAAAGCTGCGATTTTGATCGTTCATCAAGACCTTGGTAACCACGCCTTCTAATCCTAAATATAATAGGACGCAAAACGTAGCAACCCCGATCCACCACCAATTTAAATTATCAAAATCATTAATCAGGGCACTGATTTTTACGTCTTTTAAAAAGTAAGCGAAAATCAAAAAGCCTAATAAAATAACCCCGGCAAATGATAAAACGTGTCGTTTCGACATAATTCAGGACTTCTTTGCTTGTTCTTTATAGAAACGATACCAGATTTTAGCCAAACGGTCTTCGGAATAATAATCAGCGATTTTGAGTGATTTATCTCGCAATTCTTTCTGTAAATTATTAAAAGAGGCATAACTATCCTTAAAGATATTTTTATATAAATTTAAATTTCGTAGCAAAACCGGAATTCCACACGAAAAGGCTTCCAATACCGACATCGGAAATAATTCGTTATAAGACGGCAGCAAAAAAAGATCGGCCAAATTATAATAATCAACCATTTTATTTCGATCAACAATTCCCGGAAACGAAACGTTGGCGGGTGGATTATCAACGACCCGTTTTAATTGATGATAACCATCAGTAATTTTACCAAACGAAAAACCGCCCACCCAAATAAATTGATATTCGGGATAACGTTTAGCTAATTGAACAAAATCCATCACGCCCTTTCGAGTTTGGATTTGTCCCGTACCTATTACCGTAAATCGATCGGCATTATAATGATATTTCTTTTTCAACGCTCTTTTCTGATTTTTATTAACGGGATAAAATTCATTCCGACTAACAAAATTAGGAATATAAGTGATTTTACTCCTAGGAATTCCATAAGCCATTAACTTGGGAATAAAAGCGGGATTAACCACCACTAACTGATCCATTCGTTTATAAAATGCAATTACATACCGATAAAAAATAGCTTTTATCCATCGAGGCATCTTTAAGCTTTCATCTAAGGTCTCGGGCAAAAAGTGAACCATTCCAACCTTTCGGCCCCTTTTTTTCGAAAATGTCGATAGATAAAAAGAAAAATTAATGGTGTGGTAATGACTCACGTCAGCGGCACGATAATGATTAACGTCAATTCCAAACTGAGATTTAAAGTATCGATTAAGCATTGCCATTAATTCATCATAAACACTTCCTACACCTTGGCCTTTAACGGAATCCGCACGTGAAAACATTTCAATCTTTAACATGGCAGCTCCTTTATATACGAATCCTAACTATCTAAGCGTTGTTCAAAACGCATTTGACAACTGCGATAAAACGCAACGACTTTCTTCTCAAAATTAGTGGATGAGATCTCTTTTAATTTTAGCTCCCTTAGCCGAGGATCCTTCAATTGATATTGATTACCATGTCTTAAATAAGTTACGACATCATGCACATATTCAGGAATTGACGTAAACGTCATTCCTAACGATTTATGATTCAATAAATCTTTTGTATAAGCACTTTTGTAAACCACCACTTTTAAGCCGGCTGCCATCGCTTCAATATAAGTTAAGCCCTGCGACTCAGAATTGGAGGTCGAAACAAAAACGTCCGCCATGTGATAATAGAGGTTTACATATTCGTTATTAACCTCGCCGACAAAATAAACGTGATCTGGATCCCTAACTGATGAACCTGATGAATTAATTGCGGCATCGATGGCCCGTTTCCGACAATAACTAATTGAACATCAGGAATCTGTGCAATAATCTTTGGCATGGCATCGATTAATGGACCCATATTTTTCTCATAAGCTAACCGACTAACGGAAAGCATTACTGGAGTATCCTTGGTAAAACCGAACCGTGGACGTAAATCTTTGTATCTCACTTGGTCATAATGTGAAACGTTAATTCCTGTCGGAATAACCCGAATCGGACTCTTAACCCCATAAGAAGTTAACTTATCAAGAACCCGTTTACTAGGAGCAATGACGCCGTTCATATGATGACAAAAAGCTAGGGTCCCTTCCTTAACGTGAATCGGCTTTAGTAATTTACCGTTCGCTACGTAGTGAAGATAATCTTCATACATCGTGTGATACGTATGAATACAGGGAATTTTTAATTTTTTCGCCACGAAACGGCCGATAATCCCCATCGAAAATTCAGTCTGGGTATGAACAATATCTAAATTCAGTCGTTTGGCAATTCGGTAAGCTTGAAAAAGGCCCCGAATCGCAATTCGCCGATCGGAAAAGGAAATAAACGGAATACTAGAAAATCTAAAAATATCATGTTCGTAAGTTCCTTTAGCAACGTGAGGATCAGTCGTCGTAAATATATATACTTGATGGCCATGAGCCCGTAGCTGTTCGGTTAAAGTTTTAATTGACGTGGCAACCCCACTAACCTGTGGAAAATATGTATCAGTAAAAATTCCAATATTAATGGCGATTACCACCTTTCCTTAACAAAATCGGAAATTATCATTTTAAATTATAATCCTTAAAGCCCAAAAGAAAAAGAGGCCTAGCAACCGATCGATGAACTAGTCGAATTACATCAATTTCACTATTAGCAGATTTAACGATTTTATTAACCAACTTTCGCATTGCTTTAGCATTTAGGTTGTTAATTAGCGATCTTGATCTCAAGATCGACATGCTACTCATCGATAATTCATTAACGCCCATCCCCAATAGTAATGGAATCGCAACTGAACTAGCCGCCATTTCTCCACAGACACATACTTTAACGTTATTACGATGACAACTATCAACGATATGTTTAATCATTCGAATTACTGATGGATCAAACGGCAAATATAGATTAGCCACTAAACTATTACCCCGATCAGCAGCCATCATAAATTGAATTAAATCGTTAGTCCCGATATTAATGGGATTCGCAATCTTAGCGAATTTATCAGCCAAAAGCGCCGCCGACGGTGTCTCAATCATAGTTCCGACGTTAATATGGCCTACCTTACAGCCTTTTTTAATCAAAGATTGGCGAACTTCTTCATAAATTTCTTTGGCATCTTTAAATTCTTGAATCGTCGACACCAACGGAAAAATAATTGAGATATCGCCATATTCAGAGGCTCGAATTAAAGCCCTTAATTGGGTCTCAAAAATATCTAAATGATCTAAACAGAAACGAATTCCCCGATAACCTAAAAACGGATTATGTTCGTGGGGTAATTTTAGATAGGGCAAGGTTTTATCACCACCGATATCTAACGTCCTAAAGGTTACCGGTTTACCGTGCATCGATTTAACGATGTATCTATAAGCTCGAAACTGTTCCTCTTCGGTCGGCAAATGGGTAGCGTTCATAAATAGGAATTCAGTTCGGTAAAGACCGATTCCCTCGGCGCCGATACTAATGGCTGAATTAACGTCACGTAGATTATTGATATTACCCGCAATTTGAAGTGGAAAACCATCTTTAGAAACGGTAGGTCGTTTTTTTAGATTCTTTAATTTTTTAAGCCGTTATGATACTTTTTTATCCCGACCTTATACTTTTCAATCTGCTTAGTCGTCGGGTTAACCATGACCGTACCGGTTGAACCGTCAACCGCTAAAGTATCACGATCAGTAACCGCAGAAGTAATCTTTTGCATCCCGACAATCGCGGGAATCTTTAAGTTACGGGCCATAATTGCTGAATGAGCCGTTTTACCACCCAAATCAGCAACGGCACCCCTGACGTACTTAGTATTCAACTGCGCCAGATCACTAGGTACCAAATCATGAGCGACTAAAATAACGGGGCGATGAATTAACGCTAAATTAGGCATTCCGTGCCCCAATAAATGACTTAAAATTCGGTTAGTAACGTCCCGAATAAAGTTAATTTTAATTTTAACGTTCTTTTTAATCACGTGGCTATTCTGAAGGTGGCTTCGGTGAATTAAAGATCGAATCATATTTTTTGAAATAGTACTCAGAGCCCATTCAGCATTCAATTTATCATACTGAATTTGCCGTTTAACCGCGGCAGTAAACTTATTATTAGTCAAAATATCAATATGAGATTGAAAAATATTAGCGTTTTGATTCCCTAAATTATTTAAAACGTTCGCTTTAATAATTTTCAGATCATGAAGCGATTCTTTTAGGGCTTTGGTCTCAGTGATTTTTACTTTTTTAAATGACAGGTCAGGAGTGGTTATTTTATAGGCTTTGGCGACCGCAATTCCATTGCTAGCGGAAATGCCTGCTAAACGTTTCATAATTAATTAGACAAGCCTTCCTTTTTCATGACCTGGCTGATGTCATTAATAGCAGCTTTTTCATCTTTACCGGTAGCGTTTACCGTAATTTCAGCGCCTTGCCCGACTCCTAATGACATGACGCCCATAATCGACTTTAAGCTAACTGATTTATGGTCATACGTAAGGGTAATATTAGAATCATATTTAGTAGCGGTTTGAACTAGCAATGTAGCGGGTCTAGCATGAATTCCCGTTTCAGCAACGATCTTAAATTTACGTGTTTCCATAATTAGGTTTCTCCCTATTATTATTAATAAAAGATTTCGATAATTTATAATCATTATATCATATCATTCATTTATAATGGAAATGGATCATTTAATGGAAACAAAGTACTTGAATGAGCTAATACACGTGTTATTCTAATTTTGAAAGGTCAGTAATGGTCAAATAAATTCAAGGTGCTAAAATAAACCATGTTTTTGGTCATTATCCGATCGATTCGGTATAATAAGTAGTAATTAGAGAAAATAACATCAAGGATAAACACTTTATAATAAAAGAAGGGAAATAAGCGATGCTTTGTCAAAATTGTCATAAGAATCGAGCCACGATCCATCTTTACGTCAATGTAAACGGTAAACGACGGCGGATCGATTTATGTCAAAATTGCTATCGACTTTTAACCCATCGTCAAAATCATTTTAACCCCAGATACGGAGGTGCTAACGATATGGCACAAGATCCATTCGGATTTGGTAATTTAGATAATATCTTCCGCGCTATGCAAGGTGGTGGAAATCCTAACGGAAGTTTCGGCTTTCAGCAGATCCCACCTAATCAAAATGGCGGATCCCAAAATAATAACCATAATAATAACCGTCGCGGTAACGGACATCTTAATAAACACGGGATCTTAGCTCGTTACGGCGTCAACATGACTCAACTAGCTCGGCAGGGTAAAATTGATCCGGTCATCGGCCGTGATAAAGAAATTTCCCGAGTAATCGAAATTTTAAACCGCCGCCGTAAAAATAATCCGGTTTTAATCGGTGAAGCCGGAGTTGGTAAGACCGCCGTGGTCGAAGGCTTAGCCTTACGAATCGCTTCCGGTAACGTACCCGCTAAATTACTCCATAAACAGATCATTCGCTTAGACGTAGTTTCCCTAGTCCAGGGAACCGGAATCCGTGGCCAATTCGAACGCCGGATGCAGCAGATGATCAACGAAGTTAAAGCTAACCCGAACATCATTCTGTTCATCGACGAAATTCATGAAATTATGGGCGCCGGTAATTCTCAAGGCGGCATGGACGCTGGTAACGTTTTAAAGCCGGCCTTAGCTCGTGGCACTTTCCAATTAATCGGCGCCACGACCGTAAATGAATACCGTGATATCGAAAAGGACGCCGCTTTAGCCCGTCGTTTCCAGACGGTCATGGTCAATGAACCATCCCCTAAAGAAGCGGTTCAGATTCTTAAAGGGATCCAAAAGAAATACGAAGATTATCACCACGTTCATTACACTGATGACGCCATTAAAGCCGCGGTCCTGTTATCCGATCGCTATATTCAAGGCCGTTACCTACCGGATAAAGCCATCGACCTGCTAGATGAATCCGGTTCTCGAAAGAACTTAACCATCAACGTCGCGGATCCGCAAACCATCGACAACCAGATTCAAGCCGACGAAAACGACAAAGAAGCCGCTCTAAAGAAAGAAGATTACGAAAAGGCCGCTTACTATCGTGATCAAATCCGTAATCTTAATCACACAAACAAGAACGGCAGCTTCAAGAACCAAAAGGTACCGGTGGTTACCCACCGCGATATGGAACAGATCGTTGAAGAAATCACCCACATCCCGGTGGGTAAACTTCAGCGCAAGCAGGAAGAACAGATTAAAGATCTGGCTCCCGATTTAAAGAAACACATTATTGGTCAGGACCAAGCCGTCGATGACGTTGCCCAGGCCATTAAACGAAACCGAATTGGTTTTAACGGTTCGGGACGTCCCATCGGTTCCTTCCTGTTCGTCGGCACCACCGGAGTGGGTAAAACTGAACTAGCTAAACAATTAGCTAAAGAACTGTTCGGTTCCGAAAACGCCATGATCCGTTTTGACATGTCGGAATACCGTGATCCGCAGTCAATTTCCAAATTGATCGGTTCTGCCCCCGGTTACGTGGGTTATAATCAAGCGGGTCAATTAACCGAAAAGGTTCGTCATCATCCCTACAGCCTGATTCTGTTAGACGAAGTCGAAAAGGCTCATCCGGACGTTCTCCATACGTTCCTGCAAGTCTTGGACGACGGTCGCTTAACCGATTCGCATGGCCGAACCGTTTCCTTTAAGGATACGGTCATCATCATGACCAGTAACGCCGGAACCGGTGATTCCGATAACAACATCGGCTTTAACGCCACGGCTAATAATACGACTCATGACGTTATCGGTCATTTAACGGACTACTTCAAGCCGGAATTCTTGAACCGTTTCGATGACATCATTCAATTCAACCAGTTAACTAAGAAGGATCTAACTAAAATCGTGGGGTTAATGCTCAATAAAGTCAACGCAATGATCAAGCCCCACGGTTTCCACATTCACGTCACTAAACCTGCTCAAAATAAACTGGTCGACCTCGGATATAATCCGGCAATGGGTGCCCGTCCGCTTCGTCGAGTTATCCAAGAACAGATCGAAGATAAAGTTGCCGACTACTACTTAGATCATCAGGGAACCACTAACTTGACCGCTGATTTAAATAGTAAAAAGCAAATTTACGTTCGGCCCACTAGATCCGTCGTTAAATAAATCTAAATCTTTAGACAATTAAAAAAGCTTGTGATTATTAAATCACAAGCCATTTATTTTTACTTAATTATTCTTTATAAATTCTTATCCATATTATAGGTCAGCTTAGAAAGCGTTAACCCCTCTTCCATCAAATGATGACAAAATTGAATCGTTGCTTTGCGCATGTAAGCCACCATTTGATGGTTCTGCTTAGTTAAATACTGAGTTAATTTTTCTCCAGATCAATCCTTTGAATTTTTGATCGCACCGTTAACGTGCTGTCTAAATTTTTCACGAACCGAGGTTAAGAAATCAACGTCTTCCTGAGAAAATTCTGCATAGTGAGATTCAACCAACATCGATAATTTACGGTACATCCAATAAGCACTCTTATCATCCAACCGTAACGGCGTATGAGCATAAGTTGGATCGGTATCATTAGCGTTGGCAAAGAACGGTACGTAAGGACTAAAGGCCGGAACCCCGAAGCATAGCCACATAATTGCCGAACGATCTTTCGGAACGTCATTCCGAATCTGTAAAACGTGTGAATTCTGGGTTCGGTTCATGGCGATCGGTCTGAACTTTAATTTCAAATTCTTAGGACCTTTACCTAACGGATCATATGGAGTTTCGTTATAATGAGAACCTAAAATTCGTTCAATATCTTCAACACTAATTTTATGGCTAGTGTGACAAATAAACGGTAAATCACCCGAAACCGGCGACCGCTTAACTTCCGGATTTAATAAATGCTGACCGTACCAAACTCGCGGCGTATTATAGCAACGATCTTTCCGATTAAACGTCCCAAAAATATGACGGAAATTAAAGCCGTGCTTATCAGGATTCAAACGGTTCTTCTTAACGAATTCACGTAAATCAGGTGACCACATAAAGTGATCCGGATCATTAAAATTAACCTGCTGAATGGCAACTTCGTTCGCACAGATCGCGTAAGCGTCGTCCGGGATTCGTTCAGCGACCCACTGGTGACCGGTAACGATTTCCATGTACCAAACTTCATTATGATCACTGAACAGAACCCCGTTACCTTCGGGAGAACCGTACTTTTTAATCAATTTGCCTAAATATTTAACCCCGTCACGAGCCGAATCAATGTAAGGCAAGACCATCGACTGTAACGAATCTTCAGCCAAACCGTTCTTAACCCACGGATCACAGGCCAACGCCTTTTCATTACCGTAAACACTTTCGGTCGCGCTCATGGCAACGTTTTTCTGATTAAAGCCGCTTTCGGCAAAGACACCTTCATTTTTTACGTCAGCGTTCGGCGTCAACATGTAACGCTGCGCCTTTCTCGGGTACGGGGCTTTAAAGCCGTTTTGGTTAGAGACCCAGGTCCCGTGCTGATGATCATTAGCAGGCTTAACGAAGAAACGCTGCGGAGTTAACGGTAAAAACGTATCGTCATTTCGAGCGATCATGGTCGAGCCGTCAATTGAAGCGTCTTTACCGACCATAACGCTAGTACAGGCGGTTAAACGTTTTTTCATAAAATCATTTCCTTTTATAATTTACTGGTTAATTTAACGTCAGGATACTTATTCTGGAACCAGCGCATCGCAAAATCATTATCAAACAGGAACAGCGGATGGCCCTTCTGATCCTTGACCAGCAGATTTCTGGACGATGACATCCGATCGTTAATCTGTTTGGGATCAACCCAGCGAGCGGTCTTATGACCCATTCGCTGCAGATTAATGTCAGAATGATATTCGTTCTCCATTCGAAACTGAAAGACCTGAAACTGCAAATCACCCACGGCACCTAAAATATAAGCGTTAGTAGAATACTCACGGAATAACTGAACGGCACCTTCTTGAACTAACTGATGAATCCCTTTATAAAAGGTCTTCTGTTTCATAACGTTCTTAGCGCTGACTTTAGCGAATAATTCCGGAGTAAACTGCGGCAACTTCGGAAATTTAACGTCTTTTTTACCGGAATAGATGGTGTCGCCAATCTGGAAATTACCGGTATCGTACAGACCGATAATATCACCGGCTACGGCTAGATTAACGTTTTCTCGGTTATTAGCGATAAATTCGGTAACGTTATTCAGACGCATCTGACGGTGGGTCCGGTGCAAAGTGACCGTCATTCCCTTTACGAATTTACCGGAGCAAATCCGCACGAAAGCGATTCGATCACGATGACGGGGATTCAAATTAGCCTGAATCTTAAAGACGAAGCCGGTAAACTGAGGGTCGGTCGGGATAACTTTGGTCCTCTTTGAATTAACCAACGCTTCATGCGGCTCCGGCTTCGGAGCAAAGTCCAGATAACCGTCCAAGAAAGTCTTGACCCCGAAATCCTTTAATGCCGAGCCGAAGAAGACCGGCGTCTGCTTCCCGTGAAGAATCTTATCCTCACTGAACTGGTTACCAGCTTCATTAATCAGCTGCATACTGGCCTTGGCTTCTTTGTACATCCCCGTCTTGGTAACGGGCGTCGGTTTAACGGGATCGCCGTTTTTATCGAACGGAATGTATGTGCGATCCTTAGCCCGGTTACCATAAGTGGTTAACCGATGATTATAACGATCATAAAGGCCCTGCAGAATCCGACCCGAACCGATCGGCCAGTTCATCGGATAAGCTTCAATCCCTAACACGTCTTCTAGCTGACCGATCAAATCCATCGGGTCACGAGTATCTCGATCAATCTTATTCATAAACGTAAAGATCGGAATCCCTCGCATACTACAGATCTTAAACAGTTTCTTGGTCTGCGCTTCGATCCCTTTTGCGGAATCAATCACCATAACGGCCGAATCAACCGCCATTAAAGTTCGGTAGGTGTCTTCAGAAAAGTCCTGATGACCCGGCGTATCCAAAAGATTAATCCGTTTACCGCCGTAATCGAATTGCATCACGGAACTGGTGACCGAAATTCCACGTTTCTTTTCAATCGGCATCCAATCGGACTTTGCGTAATGACCGGTTTTACGAGCCTTAACGGATCCAGCCTGGTGAACGACCCCACCAAAGAGCAATAAATGTTCAGTAATGGTGGTCTTACCAGCATCCGGATGCGAAATAATCGCAAAAGTTCGTCGCTTATTAATGCTTGAACTTAAGCTAGGTTCTTTCATACGATTTATTTAGCCCCTTCATCTACGAATTACTATCAATTAATATACGAAAAGCCCCTAGTATTCACTACTAGAGGTCACAATATTTTATTTGGTTTTCCAAACGTTTGGGTTCGTTAAACCCAAATCATGCTTAATTTTACTGGTCGAAATTCCCTTAGTTCGAGGTAGATAAACGACTTTACAGTATTTCTTTAAGAAATCAAACTTACCTTTCCAGTCGTCGCCCATAACGAAAATATCGGCATGGTACTTTTTAACGTCATGGATCTTTTGGCCCCAGTCTTTTTCGGGAATCACTTTATCCACGTATTCGATCGCTTGCAGAACGTATTTTCGATCCTTATAAGGTGTATAAGCTCGTTTACCTTTAACGGCGTTAAATTCATCGGTTGAAAGGCCGACGATCAAATAATCCCCCAAGGCCCGGGCCCGCTTTAATAAACGAACGTGTCCATAATGTAAAAGGTCAAACGTTCCGTACGTAATTACGGTTTTCATAATTAATCACCTGATTTAAAAATTAATTCGATAACCAAATGGTATAAATATATTGTACAACAGTTTTAACGACTGCATACAGGGGTATGGCTAAAATCATCCCCATTAATCCTGCGATGTGACCCGCCGCTAACAAAATAATAATAATGGTCAACGGATGAATCTGCAGCGTTTTACCGATCACGTTGGGATAAACTAGATTACCGTCAATCTGCTGAACGATGATTACCACCACGATGACCCAAATCACCTGGGTATAATTAATCGATAAAGCCACCATTAACGACGGTGCGATCCCGATATAGGGACCCACGTACGGGATGATGTTACAAATTCCCGCGAACAGGCCTAACAAAAAAGCGTATCGTTGGTGAATCAATAGGTAGCCGACGGTCGTAAACGTTCCCACGAATAGGCACTCGATCATTTGACCGCCGATGTAACGAGAGATGGTCTTGCTCATTCGGCTTAAGAGGCCCATTACTCCGGCGCGGTGACGGCCCGGGACCCATTTAGCGATCGCAGGGGCTAGCTTATTACCGTCCTTTAACATGTAAAAAAGCATCACCGGAACCGTAATGATGATAATAATGAAGTTGGTAGCCATCGAGATCACTCGGCCCAGACTGGCGGTGATCCGGCTCAACAGGCCCTGAACGTTACCGGTTACGTAGTCCTGAATCCGGTGAGAATACTGCTTAACGGGTAAATGCTTCATCCACCCGTGCCTTGATAGATTCATCACGAACTGAGCTTCTTTAGTAAATTTAGGAAGGTGTTTAACTAAATTACTAATCTGGTTCACTAAATCCGGAACAAACGACGTAATTAAATAATACAAAATGAATAAAAATGAAAGCTACGGCAACCGTTCGGGGAACATGATGATGAAACAGCTTAATTTTCGTCATTAATTTAACGATCGGATTTAATAAATAATACAGAACCCCTGCAATAATAACCGGAACGAAGATGGATGAAATAAAGATCCCTACCGGTGAAAACAAGAACGAAATCTTAGTCCCGATCCAGATTATCAAAAAAACGATTAAAAGTTCTAACGACCAAAATAGAACTGGGCCTTTTTTAATTTGATTAAACATTAATCTTTACAAGTATTTATGATATAACTAAATTCAGAAACCTCTTGAAAGGAACGATCAAATGTTAAAAGCTCACGTCGTATTCGCGACCATTACTGGTCATAACGAAGACGTTGCCGATATCGTAACCGAAGGCCTGGAAGATTTAGGCGTTCACACCATTGAAACCGAAATCTCACAAACCGATCCAGCTGAATTTAAAGATGTCGACATCTGCGTAGTTTGTGCTTACACCTACAACGAAGGCCATTTGCCGGAAGAAGGCCTCGATTTCTACGATGATCTACAGCACCTGGATCTTTCTAAGCAAATCTACGGAGTCGCCGGATCCGGCGATACTTTTTACCGTAATTATTATAACGTCGCGGTCGATAAATTTGATCGAGCGTTTAAAGGAACTCACGCTAAGCACGGGGCCAAGGATATTAAAATTAATCTAGAGCCGGATGCCAAAGATATTAAAAATTTAGATAATTTCTCTAAACATATCGTTAACGTTGCCAAAAATAAAAAATAATTTATAATCTAATAATAATAAATAATAAATCACTAATCAAACTGATTAGTGATTTTTTCTTTGTAATCTTGATTAGTAGCGTTAAGGACCGCTCCAAATAAAATCACTAGGCCAAAGAAATATAACCAGAACATCAGAATAATAAATCCGCCTAAAGCCTGATAAGCACTAAAGCTTTGCGAAAAATACTTTAAATAAATTGAGAAAACCTTAGATAATAAAATCAAGCCTACGGTTGAAATCAACGTTCCAAACCAAATATATCTCATTTTTACCTTTAAAGTTGGAACAAAGTAATAAAAAGAACTAATCACGGCATATAACACGATCAAAACGGTGGGCTCTTGAACCCGATTAATCATTCTCGAAAGTAATGGCGAACCATGAGCATACCGGACCGCAATCTTAATAATCATTTGGCCAAAGACCAAGAAAAAGGTCAGACCCACGATAAATAAAATAAAAACAACCATCCATAATAACGAACCGATTCGATTACGAATCACGTTAGGCTTATGAACACCGTAAGCTTGATTTACGGTTCGCTGAAAAGCCGCAATCATCCGACTTGCCGACCAAACGGTAATTAATAAACCTAGCGATAACTGTTCTTTACCACCGTCGTTTAATGCTGAATACACGACCGGGCGCAAGAGATTATAAATCTTGATGGGTAACAACAACCGCAGTGAATTAATCAAATGTCCATACCGAACGTCAATAATCTTTAATAAGCTACCCAATATAATTAGCAGCGGAAATAGTGAAAATAAGATATAATACGCTAAGACCACGGCCGAATCAGAAAGATTAGCGCTTTTACAATGATGATTCAATAACTTAATCCATTTTCGTAATTTTAATCGAATGGTCATTTTATTTATCACCATTAATTTCTTGATAAATCGCCTTCAAAATTCGTTCGGATGCTTTACCATCACCATACGGATTCTTAGCGATACTCATCTTATGGTAAGCTTTTGGATTATCCAAAAGCATTTCCATTCCGGCTCTAATTCGCTTAGGATCCGTACCCACTAGTTTTAGGGTCCCGGCTTTAACACCCTCTGGACGTTCCGTCCGGTTTCGAAGAACCAAAACGGGCTTCCCTAATGAGGGTGCTTCTTCTTGTACACCACCCGAATCGGTCATAATAAAGTAGCTTTTAGCGCAAATATTATGAAAATCCACCACGTCTAACGGTGGAATAAGATGAACCCGTTTAACGGAATCAAATTCTTGATGGGCCGCCTTCTGAACCGCTGGACTTAAGTGAACCGGATAAATAACCTCGGTATCCGGATGCTTAGCTAATTCTTCCTTAATGGTCTTAAACGTTCGTAGCATGGGCGTCCCTTGATTTTCACGACGGTGCATCGTCAATAGAATTATGCGATGCTGATCATCAATTTTATCCAAGACAGCGTGATGATAATTAGGGTCAACGGTTTGTTTTAACGCATCGATAGCGGTATTTCCCGTTACATAAATATGCTTATCATCATGATGCTCAAGCAATAAATTATGGCGACTTAAAGGCGTGGGTGCAAAATACAAATCAGCCAAAGTATCGGTTAACTGACGGTTCATTTCTTCGGGATAAGGTGAATATTTATTCCAAGTCCGGAGACCCGCTTCAACGTGCCCTAACGGAATCTTATGATAAAAAGCGCTAATGGCAGCCGATAAAGTCGAGGTCGTATCACCGTGAACCAAAATAATGTCGGGACGATGATGATCCAAGATCGAATCCAGTTTATTAATAACCGTTGTAGTAATCTCACTCAGGGTCTGATTTTTCCGCATAATATTTAAATTACAATCCGGATGAATATGAAAGACGTGCAGAACCTGCTGCAGCATTTCATGATGCTGACCCGTAACGACCGTAATCGGCTTAAAAAGCTTTGGCTCTCGTTTCATTCTTAAAATAATCGGGGCCATTTTAATCGCTTCGGGACGGGTCCCAAAAATCGTCATAACTTTAATTGGTTTATTCATATTTAACACCTTTACACCCTTTTTACCTCTTTTAATTATAACAAAATATGTTTTCAATTCCGATTTTCAAACCTTAATTTACAATGTGTTATTATTTAATTAATATTATAATTAAATTAAAATAAATAAGGAGCTTTGTAATGAAAAAAATTGGTTTAGTAGTTCCATGCTATAACGAAGAACCCTCTATTCGACTCTTTTATCAAACCGTTGAAAAAGTCTTTCAACGAATGAAAGCTCACGGAATGCATTATGATTATGAATACCTGTTTATCAACGATGGGTCTAGCGATAAGACCCTTCCGATCATAAGGGATCTACACGCTAAAGATCCACAGCATGTTCATTACATTTCATTCGCCCGTAATTTTGGTAAAGAATCCGCAATGGCGGCCGGCTTTAATAACATTGACGGCGATTACGTCGCTGAAATGGACGTTGATCTACAGGATCCGCCGTCTTTACTTCCCAAAATGCTTAAATACATTCGTGAGGACGGCTACGACTGCGTAGGCTGTATTCAAACCACCCGAAAACAAAGTCCCGTTCGTGCTTTTCTATCTAAACATTTTTACGGAGTTCTGAACCGGATCTCATCGGTTAAAATTCAGCCTAACGTCCGTGACTTTAGTTTAATGACTCGCCAGTTTCTAAACACGTTCTTTAAATTAAAGGAACGAAACCGGTTCACCAAGGGCCTGTTCAGCTGGGTCGGCTTTAAAGTTAAATTCCTTAAATATAAAGGCCGGCCACGAGCCGCTGGTAAATCAGATTGGTCTTTACATTCCTTATTTGAATATTCGCTAGAAGCCATCATTGATTTTTCTGACGTTCCGTTAAAGATCGCGACGGTTATCGGTGGCTTATCCTGTTTCTTGGCGTTTTTAGGCATTTTATTCGTAATCTTACGCGCGATTTTCTGGGGTGGTGCCGTTGACGGCTGGCCATCCCTCGTATCCATTATTCTTTTAATCGGTGGAATCCAGCTCTTTTGTCTTGGAATCATCGGTAAATATATCGGCAAGATCTATTCCGAAGTTAAGCGCCGTCCGTTATACACGATTAAAGAAATGAAGTAATCAAACCATGATGAAAAATTTAATTCGTAAATTTATTTTTAACGAAAAGATCGAATACTTATTCTGGGGTGCCATGACGACCCTGGTTTATTTTATCGCTCGTCTGATGTCAATGGCCATGACCACCAGCAATATGATTCCGGTGGGCATTGCCCAGGTAATCTCAATTATCTTTGCTTTTATCGTCAATAAATACTTGGTCTTCAACAATTTATTATCTTTTTAATCGGACGCGCAATCGGAGCTGCTTTGGACTTTTTACTTACGTATTTAATGATCACCCCCTATTTAATAAATTTATTCGTGTTATCTTAATTCAAATCATTATTATCGTAATCAACTTCATCGTTTCTAAATATTTCGCTTTTAAATAAACTTTTAAATCATTAAGGGATGATTTATATGAATATCGTCGCGCTATTGGTCGGCTTAGGACCCTTATTAGGCTGGGGCTTCTATCCCACCGTGGCTTCTAAATTCGGTGGTAAGCCCACCAACCAAATCATCGGTTCAACCGTCGGCACTTTGATCTTTGCGATCGTTTTTAATCTTATTGCTAAAATTAATTTACCAACGGGAAAAGCTTTGATCTGGTCGATTATTTCCGGCTGCGGCTGGGCTTTTGGTCAGGTCATGACCTTCAAGGCCTTTCAATACGTAGGCTCGAGTCGAGTGATGCCCATTACCACCGCATTTCAATTACTAGCCACGACTTTATGGGGCGTGTTTGCATTAGGCAACTGGCCCGGTTTAACTAATAAAATCTGGGGCATTATCGCGTTATTAGTAATCATTATCGGGGCCGCTATGACGGCCTGGCAAGAGCATCAAAGTAAAGCTAACCACGGTGATTTAATTAAAGCCGTTATCCGGTTGTTAATCGGGGTTATCGGCTACTGGTTATATTCAGCAGCTCCGCAAGCCGCTCATATTAATGGACAGCACGCATTTTTACCGCAAGCTGCCGGAATGGTCCTTTTGGCTTTAATCTATTGTATTAGTCACTTAAAGAAAGAAAACGTTTTCCGAGAACCCGTCACGTACAAACAAATCATCAGCGGCTTCTTCTTCGCCTTTGCGGCCTTAACCTATTTAATTTCTGCTCAGCCGCAAATGAACGGTTTAGCAACCGGTTTCGTTTTATCACAAACTTCCGTTATCTTAGCCACCCTTTCCAGCGTTTACGTTCTCCATCAACGTAAGACGCCCAAAGAAATGGTCGTCACCGTTATTGGCTTAATCTTAATCGTAGTGTCAGCTTCGGTCACCGTTATGATTTAAATTTATTAATAATATAATAAAAAAGAGCCAAAATATTTTGACTCTTTTTTATGCATCCAATCAATGGTCCTACTCGGATTCGAACCGAGATCGACCGCTTAGGGGGCGGTAGTCCTATCCAATTAGACTATAGGACCAAGACATGCATTATTTTCTCACGTTAATTTCTTAAAGTAAAGCTCGATTTAATGCTGACGGTCTTCTTTTCGCCACTTATGCCACATGCCTTTATTTTTAGAATTTTTGCGTTTTCGATGATCCTTAGCGCGACCTTCTTTAAGCTGATCTCGATTCAAGATCTGTTTATGGTAAAAGTAAATCAACTCAAAATGATAACCTAAGCCTTGGCAAACATGTCGCAGGTCCCGAAAATCATGACTATCACCAAAATTAATCACTAAACCGCGGTGTCCCATCCGACCGGTTCGACCGATTCGATGAATGTATTCGGTCCGGCGCTTCGGAACGTCATAGTTAATCACGGCTGGCAATTCCGGAATATCCAAGCCACGAGCCGTAACGTCCGTGGTTAAAAGCAACTGAATCCGGTTCTTTCGAAAGCCGCGCATAGCTTTAGCTCGGGGAATTTGGCCCTGATATCCAGCTAACTTAGCAACTCGATGGTTATGCAGATGCTTAAAGTAACTATAGGTCTGGTTAAGTTCCTTCAAATTATTAAAGAAGACCAACGCTTTAAAATGGGGAACGTCCATTAGCATCTTCAGCATTCGATGCCGTTTTCGCATCCCAATCCGCAATAGGCCGTGAATTACGGGACCCCGGGTTTTATCCTGTTTTCTAACGTCGATTCGTTCCGCGTCCTGAGCAAACCACCGTTTTAAATGGTGAAGAATCTTCGTGTCAGTTGCAGAAAAGTAGCTTAACTGAACTTTTGAAGGTCCGTGATCAAGTATCTCCCGAATTACTTCTAGAGTACTTCCGGTCAATAGATTATCAGCTTCATCAATCACCACCGACTGTAAATGACCTAATTTTAAATGATGACTATTGACTAAGACTTGAATTCGGCCGGGCGTTCCCACGACGATCTGCGGGTGCCGTTTCTTTAATTTATCCTTTTGGCGGCGAATATTAGCGCCACCGATTAATGATAAGACCTTTAAATGAACTAAATTTGCCCACTCACGAGCAACGTGACTGGTTTGAATCGCTAATTCCTGTGACGGTTCAAAGATCACCACTTGGGTTTGCGGCTTGCGAGCTACGTTCGTTAAAATCGGCAACAAAAACGCCACCGTCTTTCCAGAGCCGGTCGGTGATAAACCGACCACGTTATGACCCTTTACTAAAGGTTGATAAGTCTTTCGCTGAATCAACGTTGGCTTATGATATAAATGATAAAAGTGCTGCTTAAAGATTGATAACATTATAAATCCCTCGATTAAGATGATTACCGTTAAACACCATTTGAGTAACGTTATTATCCTGTCCGTTTAAATTTAAAGTTTCTTTAGAACTTAAAACCATCACCTAATTTTAACTGATTCGCAACCGGTCGCGAAGTCCAAACAATTACCGAGAACTAACGTGAACCGCAATCGGTAATGAGCCCACGTTTGTCGCAACCTGATCCCGAAAGTTTTTAAACTGAGCTTGCGGCGAACTAGCAAAACTAAAAACATGATAAACACCGAGGTTTCAGCCGGAGCCTTCAGCTCGTTGATAGTTATTATCAAAATTATTATCAGTATAGATGGAACCCTGGGTCGCCCGAATATATACACGAATCTTTGGCCCGTTTTAGCTAACGAAAAGAAATCCACATAACCATCCTGTTGAGTAACGCTAATGCCCCGAAAAGGATAACGACGTAATTGTGACATTTGGTAATGATGATATACCGTAACGCCGCCAATTACGCCGATTACTAAAATAATCACGATTAATAGCGGCCATAAATAGCCGGACGATTTAAAATTATTTTGATCCACTCTTCGACGCAAAACGACTCATCCCTCGATAGTGTAACCAACTTCTTGGACCCTTGATAATTTTCAAGTATAATTAAGTTGAGTGGTTAGCGCTACTCAGTAATTTTAATAATATAACTTTTATCCAAAAAGATAAAATTTTGAAAGGACCGCCAATCTAACATGAATTACGTTATCGGTGCTGATATTGGTACCACCAGTATCAAGTTAGTTTTATATAACACTAAAGGTAAAGTTATGGGGTACGTCAACAACGGCTACAAATTATACCAGGACGTTCCCGGAATGGCCGAAGAAGACCCCCACGAGATTTATTTAGCGATGTTAAAGGGCCTTCATCAGTTAGCTCATAAGGTTAACCAACCGAGTGACATCAAAGGAGTTTCTTTCTCCTGTGCTATGCACAGCCTAATTCTGTTGGATAAAAATCATCGTCCATTAACCAGAGCTTTGACCTGGGCCGATAACCGAGCTTATAAATACGCTGATCAGCTTAAGCACAGCAAATTAGGCCCGAAGCTTTACCAGGCTACCGGAACCCCGATTCATCCGATGACGCCGTTAACTAAAATTATGTGGTTCCGAAACGAACGACCGGA
This sequence comes from Acetilactobacillus jinshanensis, assembly GCA_043289735.1. Lineage (GTDB taxonomy): Bacteria > Bacillota > Bacilli > Lactobacillales > Lactobacillaceae > Acetilactobacillus > Acetilactobacillus jinshanensis_A. The sequence goes on along the minus strand of CP171343.1, from coordinate 238,480 downwards.
CTTCTTCAAAAAAACTCGCTGGTTCGTAGGCTTAAAGGAATACATCATTTACCTACTATTCGGGACCCTTAAAGAAGATTATTCAATCGCTAACGCCACGGGTATGTTCAATATTCATACCATGGATTGGGATCCCACGGCATTAAAAGTCGCCGGTATTAGCCGTGATCAGTTACCAGAATTAGTTGACACGACTTATCAATTAAAGGGCTTAAACCCGCACGTAACTAAATTAACGGGACTTGATCCTAAGACCCCGTTCGTAATCGGTGCTTCTGACGGTCCATTAGCTAACTTAGGTGTTAACGCTATTCAACCCGGGGTTCTCGCCATTACCATCGGGACTTCCGGTGCCGTTCGTGTCATCACTGATAAACCGAAGACCGATCCTAAGGGCCGAGTCTTCTGTTACTACCTATACCATCACATGTGGGTCGTCGGCGGACCCGTTAACAACGGTGGCATCGTTTTCCGCTGGGTTCGCGATCAGCTCTGTGGCTCTGAAAAAGTTACCGCCAAAGAACTTCAAATGGATCCGTACGATCTCTTAACTAAGATCGCTTCTAAAGTTCCGGCTGGAGCCGACGGTGTAATCTGCCATCCGTTCTTAGGCGGTGAACGAGCCCCCATCTGGGACGCTAACGCCCGAGCTTCATTCTTCGGTTTAACCCGTCAGGACGGAATTCCGCAGATGATCCGATCCGCTTTAGAAGGAATCGTTTATAACTTATACGCCGTCAATAAAGCTTTAGAAGACGTCGTCGGTAAGCCAAAGAGTATTCAAGCTACCGGTGGTTTCGCCCGTTCGGGACTCTGGCGTCAGATGCTAGCTGATATCTTCGATCAAGAAGTTACCATTCCAAAGAGTTTTGAAGGAACCGCTTTAGGTGCCGCTACTTTGGGCATGTACAGCTTAGGCTTTATTCATAGTTTAAGCGAAGTTAAGAACTTCGTCGGCACCACCCGTTCTTTAAAGCCGATTAAGAAGAACGCTGACGTTTATAAAGAATTAATCCCGATTTACCTTCGTTTAGGCAAAAAGCTGGAAACCGAATACCAAGCCATCGCTGATTTCCAGCGTGAACATCACGAGGGTTAATTTACAAAATTATTCCCGTTCTAAAACGGTCACCGATTCAATTTGAACCGTCTGCGGAAACTGGTCAACCGGCTGAACGGGTTGAACCACGTGATAACCTAATTTATTAAACCGACGAACGTCACGAACCAACGTAGCCGGCTTACAGGAAATGTAAACGATCCGTTTCGGCTTAACCGAAGCGGCGCTTTTAATAAAAGAAGCCGCAAGTCCCTTCCGCGGCGGATCCACGAAAATAACGTCGGGACGGATTCCGTGCTTGACCCATAACGGCATCTGATCTTCGGCACGGTTAGCAACGAACTTAACGTTATCAATGTGATTTAATTTAGCGTTGACTTTAGCGTCCCGAATCGCCTGCGGAACGATTTCAACCCCGTAAACCCGTTTAACGTATTTCGCAATCGATAATGAAATGGTCCCGATTCCACAATAGGCGTCAATCGCAATTTGATTAGGCTTTAACTGAGCTTCTTTAATCGCAACTGAGTACAGCTTTTCGGTCTGAACCGGATTAACCTGATAAAAAGCGTTCAAAGAGATTCTAAACGTTAAGCCCATTAACTGGTCATCAATATACGGTTTCCCGTATAGAAGCCGATTTTGACGACCTAAAAGGACGTTATTATCGCGTAAGTTAACGTTATGAATAATGCTCTTAACTTCGGGTAGCTTATGGTGAATCGCTTTTGTAATTTCTGGGGCATGAGGCAGTTGCTTAGTCCGGGTGACCAAGCCCACCATAATCTGATGGGAACTTCGACCCCGTCGAACCATTACGTTTCGGATCACTCCACGATGGGTTCGTTCGTTATACGGCACAATATGATATTTCCGTAAAACGTTCCTAACCACAAGAATCGTTTGGTCAATCTTCGGATCCTGAATATAAAAATCGGTAATCGGGACCAAATAATGAGAATGCCGTCGATAAAAACCGGTCTCTAATCGTCCTTTGATCAGCTTAACCGGAATTTGAGCCTTATTTCGATACTGATAAGGTTTTTTCATCCCGATCGTCGGTTTGATTTGAACTTTTAAGCCCGCTTTTTTAAATAATTCGGCGACCTGATCATGCTTAAATTTTAATTGGGCCGAATACTTTAAATGTTCCAACGGCGCAATCCCCGTCTGTAGATATTTTTTATCAACTAACTGAACCCGATCCGGACTCTTTTTATAAAATTTCAAGACTTTACCAAAACTAAAGTGGCGCTTGACCCGAATTACACGAGTTAAAACTTTTTCACCCGGTAATGCATTATTAATAAAAATCGGAAAATCATGAAAGATTCCGACACCTAGACCCTGATAAGTTAAATTAACGATTTTAACTTGATAAGTTTTACCTTGCTGAACCGGTGCTTTAACTTTCATAAGTGTTTCACCCTAGTATAAACAAAAATTTTGCCGTTGAATTAAGCGACAAAATTTCATAAATCAACTAATTATTATTTCATAACTTAAATAAATGATTAACACGTTTTAAAAAACGCTTTTCATTTATTTTCGTTTTATCTGATTTAGCGTGGTACTTTATACGTTTGCCGACTAAAGCGTGCTGAGGCATTTGATCAACGTTTGCGTAGATTTCAATATGCTGCTTTAGATTCTTAAAAGTCATCGGGGCGTTACCGCCGTACTCACCGTCTAGATTAATCTCCATTTTATTATTAATCGGCTTCGCAACTAACTGACTAGTTTTCTGAAGAATAATTCGCGGATCATTAAGATGCTTACCATTCATGGCTTCGGTCAACAACTGAATAATCTGCAACAGATTACTGGTCTTAACGATAATCAACGTAAATTTACCATCATCTAACGAAGCGTTCGGAACGACCCGTTCCAGACCACCGATGGAATTCGTCATCGCCAGTAAGAACATGGAAGCCTGGCCCTTAAAATGACCGCCGTCGTACTTTAAATCCATTTGAATCGGTTTAATCCGCGGCAAAAGTTCAGCGCCCTTAACCAGATAAGCTAAGTAACCAAAAACGGTCTTCAAATCGGACGGTACGTCATAGGTCAATTCCGTCAAAAGGCCGCCGCCGGCAATGTTAACGAAATAATTCTGGTTAGCCTGACCAATGTCCATCTTAAAGGTTTCGTTCTTTAAAACGACTTTAGCCGCGGCAACCGGATCGTTTCGCGGAATCCGAAGCGCACGCGCAAAATCATTAGTGGTTCCGCCGGGAATGATCGCCATTTTAGGCCGATCCTTCAGCGGTGCTAATCCGTTAACCACTTCGTTAATGGTCCCGTCACCACCGGCGGCAACCACTAAATCAAAGCCTTCTTTAGCAGCACGGAACGCTTCGTTCTTAGCTGAATTAGGCTTCGGAGTGGTGGCAAAAGCACTGGTTTCGTAACCAGCTTTTTCAAAGACCCCTAAAATGTCAATCATTTTAGATTTTAAAATTTCCCGACCGGAACTGGGGTTATAAATAACTCGTGCTCGTTTGCGCATAATCAAACTCCTTATTTATTTAAGGCTTCGTCAAGCATCTTACTAACCATTTGCGGATTAGCTTTACCACGGGTGATCTTCATAACTTGACCAACTAAGAAACCTTTAGCACGGTCCTTACCGTTACGATAATCAGTAACGGACTGCTGATTCTTCTGCATAACGCTCTTAACCAAGTTTTCTAACTTATTAGGATCGGATAACTGAACCATGCCGTTAGCCTTAACGTAAGCTTTAGGATCTTTACCTGGAATAACCGCTTTCTTAAAGACCTTCTTAGCAATCTTAGTTGAAATAACGTTCTTATCAATTAACTGAAGTAAAGCCGCAACGTTCTTCGGCGTTAACTTAGTATCCTGAATTTCAATCTGCTTACTGTTTAAATAAGAACTAACGTTATCCTGCAAGTAGTTAGCGACCATCTTCGGCTTAGCGCCTAACTTAACGGTCTGGTCAAAGAAATCTGACATCTGTTTAGTCTCGGTCAAGACCGCAACGTCTTCTTTAGTTAAGCCAAAGTCATGAAGATAACGATGCTCACGGCTCGCCGGCATTTCTGGCATGTGTTTCTTGATCTTATTAATCCATGCATCAGAAATGGTTAACGGCGGAATATCCGGTTCAGGGAAGTAACGATATTCATCATTACTCTGCTTATAACGTTCTAGATAGGTCTTACCGTTAGCTTCATCTAAACGACGAGTCTGCGGCTTAATCTTACCACCGGACATTAAGACCCGTTCTTGACGCTTCCGTTCGTAACTAGCAGCCATTCGAATGTAATTAAACGAACTAACGTTCTTCATTTCAGCACGCGGACCTAATTTCTTACTGCCAATCGGATGAATCGAAACGTTGGTATCGGCACGAACGTTACCTTGTTCCATTTTGGCGTTTGAAATTCCGGTAAACATGATTACTTTACGTAAAGTCTTAATATAATCATAAGCCACCTGCGGTGATGGAATATCCGGCTCGGAAACGATTTCAAATAACGGTGTTCCCTGTCGGTTTAAATCAACAAAAGAGTATTTAATTCCGTGACTGTTTTTACCGGCATCTTCTTCGATGTGCATTTCATGAATCCGAATCTTATACTTTTTGCCGCCACTTTTAACCATTAAATAACCGTTCCGAGCGGTCGGCTTATCAAACTGAGTAATTTGATAAGCCTTCGGGTTATCTGGATAGAAATAGTTCTTTCGGTCAAAACGCGGATGATGATCAATCGTAGCGTGCAAAGCAAGGGCGGCTTTAACACCGTCGGCAACCACTTGGCGGTTAACGGTTGGTAAAGTTCCTGGATAAGCCCAATCAATAACGTTGGTATCTTTGTTAACTTCATCACCATATTTAACAGGAGCCGGACTAAAGATCTTCGATTTAGTGTTTAATTCAAAATGGGTTTCTAGACCGATATTAGTTTTGAAATTCATTAGTTATTGCCTCCCATTTTCGGTACTCGTTTATGAAAATCAGTATTCTGTTCAAAAGCATAACCCGTTCGGTAAATCGTTTGTTCATCAAACGGACGACCGATTAATTGCATTCCGACCGGGAGGCCTTCTTTACTAAAGCCATCCGGAATCGACATACTCGGTAAACCAGCTAGGTTAACCGGAATCGTTAAAACATCGTTCATATACATTTTAATGGGATCCGAAACTTTAGCACCAATATCAAAAGCTGGCGTCGTATCGGTCGGTGCTAAAATAACGTCATGATTCTGATAAACTTTCTTAAAGTCATCAATGATCAAGGTTCTTACTCGAGCAGCTTTCTTAAAGTAAGCGTCAACGTAACCAGCTGACAAGCAGAAAGTTCCTAGCATGATCCGACGCTTAACTTCATCACCAAAGCCTTCGGAACGGCTCTTAATGTATAGCTGCTGTAAATTCTTAGCGTCGGGTGCTCGATAGCCGTAACGAATCCCGTCATAACGCTGCAAATTAGATGAAGCTTCACTAGAAGCCAAGATATAATAGGCAGCCACCCCGTACTTAGTGTGCGGCAAGGACACCATATCAACGGTAGCGCCTAACTTCTTATAAACCTTAACGGCGTTCTGAATGGCTTTCTTAACGGACGGAGCAATTCCTTTAGCTATGTATTCTTTCGGAACGGCAATCCGTAAACCTTTGACACCGTCTTTAATTCCCTTAGTAAAGTCAGGAACTTTCTTATCAGAACTGGTCAGATCATGTTGATCATGACCGGAAATGACGTTAAGCATAACGGCGTTATCAAAAACGTTACGGGTCATCGGACCCACCTGATCCATACTGGATGCAAAAGCGATGATGCCCCATCGAGAAACTCGACCGTACGTGGGCTTCATCCCCACGATTCCGTTAAAGGCCGCGGGTTGACGAATCGAGCCCCCGGTATCGGTACCTAAGGCGGCTAAAACATCACCACTGGCAACCGCAACGGCAGATCCACCGGATGAACCACCGGGAACTTTCTTATGATCCCAAGCGTTATGAGTAATCTTAAAAGCGGAATTTTCGGTCGAACTACCCATGGCAAATTCATCTAAGTTAGTTTTACCGACATCGATACTACCGGCCTTCTTTAATTTCTTAATAACGGTGGCGTCAAAAATCGGGTTGAAATTAGCCAGCATCTTAGATGCGGCCGTGGTCTTAACGCCTTTCGTCAAAATTAAATCCTTAATCGCCACCGGAATTCCGCTTAATAAATTCTTGGGATCGATTCCCTTTTTATCAATTTCTTGAGCGCGTTTAATCGCTTTATCCCCATTAACGGTAATAAAAGCCTTTAATTCCGGTTCAGTTTTCTTAATATTAGCTAAAGTTTGACGGGTTAGGTCTTCAGCTGAAATATCACCGTTAACCAGTTTTTGATGAACACTGGTTAAACTTTGATTTAAGAAATTCATGAGCAAATCCTCACTTTCGTTCGTTCTTCTGCTGCTTAACGATTACCGGTACTTTAATAAAGCCATCGGCAATTTTAGGGGCGTTCATTAACAATGCGCTCCGTTCGCCCCAGTCTTCCGGAACGTCAGGACGGGTAACATCGAGCTGATCGGTTACGCTATACGTCGGCTTAACATGACTGGTGTCAACCTGATTTAAAGTCTTAAACATCTTCATGATGTTTTTAATTTGTTTAGTAAAGTAAGGTAATTGTTTAGCGCTAAAGTTTAATTTAGCTAAATGAGCAACCTTTTGAACTTCTTGATCGTTAATTTTTTGAGCCATACCGATTTCCTTCTTTCATTTTAATTATGGATCATATCTATCGATTTAATAACTATTAAAGACGTGGGCGTAAAAGCTCTTACTACCACTCTTACGGGCTAAGAAACTTTGAACGCCTTCGGTTGATTTAACCGTAATGTCAATCGGAACCCCGGTTGGTAAGTACTTCTTAGCAGCGCTCTGCAAATATTGAGTAAAGGCCGTAATTTCGGTCTGACTATAGAACTGCGTCGTAATGTTAACGTGCATTCCGCTTAGGGAACCGTTAATATAATGGGCTTGAGCAGTAATACCGCTCAAATTCGGGAAGAAGTCCTGAACTCGAGATTTAAAGTTACTAAAGTCATTGGCATCATTGGCGTGGCTACCGTTATTCCCTTTATTAGACGGAAAAACGTAATTTCGTTCGTCAATCGGTTTCCAGCCACTAATTTTTGAGCCTTTATTAACTGAATAATCGAAGAAATTACCGCCCACTAAACTATCATCAGAAGCTTGACGATACAAGCCGATTACGATCGGAATGTGTTTCAAGCCCGTTCGACGACGTAAACGCTTGAGGACCTTTGCACCAATTTCACGACCTTCTTTTTTAACGGTCGCGTTACTAATTGATTTATGGTAAGTAGGTCCATATTGTTTCTTCTTATAATAATAAACGGAATTAATTCCTAACCCGATGGTCATGCCACTTAATTTCAAATGTCGACCGTGCTGGGTTAAAAAATCCTGTTCATCCATTTGCTGTAAATACTGCGGAACTTTAGTCTTTTTACCCGCAGGATTTAGACCTTGTGAGTTTTCACTCTTCCGATCTAACCAATGCTCGGTCGTCTTGGTCGGAATATGCTGACCTTCCTGAAAGACGTATTTATTAGTCGGAAATTCTTTCTTAGAAAGATCCAGCAGACCGTTTTCAAAGCTCTTTAAATTAAGCTGATTAGCATCCTGCTGAACATCGACCCCACGGGATTTACTGGTTAAATAACGACCGTGTTTAATCACACTTTGATAACTATTATTATTAGCGTGACCCGTCAATTGGGTACTATTATTAGATGACGGATTCGACGATAAATTGCCAAATCCACAGCCACCTAAAATTAAGGCACTCGAGGCAATAGCTAAAAACACTTTTAGCTTTTTCAAAGCGATTACCTCCATTAACGTATTGAAAAACTACTTTCTTAATATATTTTACTTAACTTTATGAATCGGCGCAAACGCGGCGAGTAAACGTTTAATACCGCGGTCCGGAAACGCGATATCTAATTCCATATCTTCACCGTGACCGTTAACTTTAATTACGGTACCGACGCCCCAAGCACGGTGCTTAACTCGATCGCCAACGTGCCACGATTTTTGATCAGCGCCCGTTTCTTTAGGTTTTTCAACCTTAGCAGAACGGTACGGCTGCTTAAAAGCCATTCGGTCCCGATGCCGATCAAACGGCGTTCTGAAGTAATGCTTCCGAAAGCCGGGTTCAGATCCGATCTGATCATCGTCGATCTTTTGAAGTAAACTTGGATCAATTTCCTTAACGAACCGGGACGGTGGATTGGACTGAAATCGACCGTAAAGCATTCGTGAATAAGCGTTGGTCAAATACAGCTTCTTCTTAGCTCGAGTAATCCCCACGTATGCTAAACGGCGTTCTTCTTCCAATTCAGATTGGTTGCCCATGGCACTGGCAAGCGGAAAAATACCTTCTTCCATCCCGATAATGAAGACGACCGGAAATTCTAGCCCCTTCGCAGCGTGTAAGGTCATTAACGTGACCTGGGGCTTTGAATCATCAACATCATCCTGAGCTGAAACTAGTGATAAATCAGCCAAAAAGTTGGTCAACCGTTCTTTTAACGGAACTTCGTGATGACTCTTGTCGAACTGCAGAGTTACCGATATAAATTCTTCAATATTTTCAATCCGGGCTTTAGCCTCTAAAGAATTAGAGGCTTTTAAGGTGGGTAAATAGCCCGTTTTATCAAGGACTTGCTTAGTAAGATCAGTTACGTTCAACTTAGGCATCTGTTGACGAAGCTTACTGATCAGGGTCCCAAACCGACCGATCGAATTTTTAGCACGGGTACTAATCTGATTAGCTAAGTCTAAATGACGAGTTGCTTCTAATAAACTCCAGTGATTTTCATTCGCAAAATCAGTTAACTTACTAACGCTAGCTTGACCGATCCCCCGTTTAGGAACGTTAATGATCCGCTGTAAGCTTATGGAATCACTCGGGTTAGCTAATAACGTTAAATAAGCCAGAATATCCTGAATTTCTTTGCGATCATAAAACTTATTCCCACCGATAATGGTGTAAGGAACGTTCGACTTCAGGAACGTTTCTTCAATCACCCGTGATTGGGCGTTGGTTCGGTAAAGAATCGCAAAATCATTATATGAAGCGTGATGCTTTTTAACGTCTTCAATAATCTTCGCGACCACGAAATGGGATTCATCTTCGGCACTTTGACCCCGATAATAACTAACTTTGGCTCCCGTCGGGTTGCGGGTCCATAAGTTCTTATCCTTCCGGCCTTCGTTATGTTTAATTACCGAATTAGCGGCATCCAAAATGTTTTTGGTCGAACGATAATTTTCTTCCAGTAAAACGACGTGAGCATGGGGATAATCATCCTGAAAATCCAGGATATTATTCATGTTGGCACCTCGCCAGCCATAAATACTTTGATCGGCATCCCCAACGACACAGACGTTTTGATAACGCTGGCCCAATAAATGAATTAACTGATACTGAGCTTCGTTCGTATCTTGATATTCGTCGACGCTAACGTAACGGAATTTTTCTTGATAATAACGTAAAACGTCCGGAAATTTCTTAAACAAAATAATGGTTAGCATAATCAAATCGTCAAAATCCATCGCTTGATTCTGATGAAGCTCTTGTTGATAACGGGCATAAACTTTACCCACGGTCTTCGTAAACGGATTATGGGCCTTATCCTGAACTGCTTTATATTCAGCAGCGGTCTGCAAATTATTTTTAGCCATCGAAATGGACGATAAAACGGCCCGGGGATTAACCCGCTTCGGATCGACGTTTAAATCCCGGGTTAAAATATGCTTAACTAACGTTCGTTGTTCACTAGGTCCCGCAATCGTGAAAGCCCGGCTATAATTAATTCGTTCGGCGTTCAACCGTAAAATTCGCATGCACAGGGCATGAAACGTCGAGACCCAAACGCCACGACTATGACCATTCAAAAGTTTAGTAACCCGATCCCGCATTTCACGAGCGGCCTTATTAGTAAACGTAATCGCTAAAACGTTCCATGGGTTAACACCGCATTCCCTAATTAAATAGGCAATCCGTCGGGTCAGAACCCGGGTCTTACCACTACCGGCACCGGCCATAATCAGTAACGGTCCTTTAGTGCATAAAACCGCTTCTCTTTGTTTAGAATTAAGTCCGCTTAAAATTTTACTTTTAGCCAAAAACGATTCAACTCTTTCTATTTCATTTAAATTATAGCATAGTGATTAGTTTTTAAATTAACACTTAATTTGATTTGATCAATGCTTGACGTCATCTAGCTTAAAGACCGTTTTATAAGACAATGATTTAATTCTTGAATCATATTTAAAATTTCGGCACCTTGCGGAAGATCTGTAAATTTGCTTAGATAACTAACTAAATTATCTTAAAATCAGCGGTAATTCCCAGACGATGCGCTTCAATTATTAATCGTGATTTCCAAGAATACCTAACGTAGTTTTTAAGAGTGATGATTTATCCAAAGCTTTCACGACTCCCTTTTAAATTTAAAATCATTTTTATTTTCAGATATGTTAAAATAATATTGTTAGGAGATGAATTTCTTGATCCGTAAAAAGAAAAAATTAAGTCCCGCTGAACTTAAATACAACGTGGGTGACCAAGTTGCTTTCACCTTAGACAAACAAAAGTTTGTGGGTCGAATTGATAAACGCTACATTAATTCGTTCTTAATTTCATTCCATTCCGATGATCCTGAAATTGTGGATAAATATCATAATAAGACCGTTGTTAACAACCAAAAATTAAAACTAATTAAAGCAGCCCCTAAAAAGAAAACTAGTCAATCAGCAGATAAAAAATCCAAAAAAATTAATTTTTATAAACAAAAAAGGATTGCTAAAATTAGCAATCCTTTTTATATTATCCTGATTAAATAACCATCGATAATTATCGCTTAGAGAATTGACCGGATTTACGGGCTTTCTTTAAGCCAGGCTTCTTACGTTCTTTCATTCGTGGATCACGAGTTAATAAGCCGGCTTTCTTTAACGGAGCACGGAAGTCCGGGTCAACTTTCAATAAAGCACGAGCAATTCCATGACGAACGGCACCGGCTTGACCGGAATAACCACCGCCGTTAACGTTAGCTAATACATCATAATTACCTAACGTATCAGTAGTATGGAACGGCTGCATAATAATTTCTCTTAAGTTAGGGAATGGAACGTATTTGTCCATAGCTTCCCCATTAATAACAACTTTACCGGTACCAGGTACTAAACGAACTCGAGCCGTAGAATCTTTACGACGACCGGTACCACGATATTGTACTTTAGCCAATTAAATTCCCTCCTTAAATTAATTTATTAATGTCTAATTTAACGGGCTTCTGAGCTTGATTATCATGCTTAGGACCGGCATAAACATGCATCTTTAAGAATTCATGATGGCCTAAGCTATTATGAGGAAGCATACCCTTAACTGCTAATTCAATTAAATGAGTTGGCTTTTGAGCTCTCATCTTACCAGCAGTCATGGTCTTCATATGACCAACCCATGCTGAATGGTGGTAATATACTTTTTCTTTAGCCTTACGGCCAGATAATTTAACTTTAGATGCATTGACGATAATTACATTATCACCAGTATCAACATTAGGTGTATAAGTAGGCTTATTCTTGCCACGTAAAATAGAAGCAGTAACGGATGCTAAACGACCTAATTCAACGTTAGCAGCATCGATTACATACCATTTACGTTCTACTTTACCGGCTTGTGCCATATAAGTTGTACGCAATTTAATTCCTCCATGTTCTTTGTTTGCATCAACAATAAAATATCAATATTCCGGGGCTTTTATTGTGGAGGCAAACAATACCAATTACAATAATACAAACTATTTACTATAAAGTCAATGCTCGTTAGCTTTATTACCCTTATCTTCAGGAAATTTAGTCGGATGCCGAGGATCCTCGCCTTTATAAATAACTTGTTTTAGATATAAACCGCTAGCGGGAGCCGTAAACACCGCCTGATTACGATCCTTAACCTGATATAGCCGCAAAATATCATGAACGGGACGGCGATTGGAACCGATCTCTAACAGAACCCCCACGATGATTCGGACCATATTGTATAGAAAACCGTTGCCGTAAAACCTAAAAATTAATTCATTTTCATGAGAATCATAACGACAGGTGGCTTCATAAATGGTTCTAACGTGATTCTTAACTTGAGCCCCGGATGCACAAAAACTAGTGAAATCATGCGTCCCGATTAAATCTCTTAACGCAGCTTGAATCTTTTTTAAATTAACCGGAAATCGCCAATGACCCGTATAAAATCGCTTAAACGGATCGGTAAAATGCCCTAAATAAGCTCGGTAAACATAAACTTTACCGGAAACGTCATACCGAGCATGAAAACTATGCGGAACCTTTTCAACCTGCCTAACTTCAATATCTAAAGGCATCATACTATTAAGGCCCCGCCACATCCCGTCAACGGGAATGTTAAACGGAAAATCAAAATGAGCCACCTGGGCGATCGCGTGAACTCCGGCGTCCGTCCGACCTGATCCGTAAATTTTAATGGGCGGCTGAGGATTTTTAGCCATCTTATTAACCACGTCCGTAACGGTCCCTTCAACGGTCCTTAAACCAGGCTGCTTTTCAAATCCGTAAAACCGGGTTCCGTCATAAGCAAACGTTATCTTATACCTAATGCTGACATATACATTACCTTTACTTATAATCTCTAAGGCACCAAAACTTAAATAAATTAACCATGCAATTCCGTCAATAACCGTAAACGGGATTGACTAATCTGAGTTCTATGTACATTAGTCTGGTAACCCCTTGACAGCATCGCATAACTCAATTTTCTGGCTCTTTCAAACGAACTGAACAATAAAGGAATAATCAACGTTACGATTCTTTTAATTCGATCAAATATAGAACCGCTATGAAATATAGCCCCTCTCGCTTGCTGAGCTTTAATAATCATTTCCAATTCTTGATAAAGGGTCGGAATAAAACGTAAAGCAATCGAAATCATTAATGCAATCGTATTAACTGGTAATTTTACATACTTCAGGGGGCTTAAAATAGTTCGAATTCCGCTTGCTAATCTGGTGGGCGGCGTCGACAAAGTCAATAAAGTTGAAATTATTATAATAAATGAAAATCGGCAAAAGACGAACGCACTATTAATATTAATATAAATAATTCGCAATCAAGGATCCATTGAGAACTTATCAAGGTCATAATTATAAATAATATGCACAATAATAACTTAGAGGCGGGATTCATTTGATGAACCGGTGAGGTTCCGGGTAGATACTCACCAAAAAAGAATTTATTCATGATAATTCCCCGTTTTCAACTTACTAACGATTAAATTGATATACATCCAATGTAAATCATTTAATTTAAAAAGGTAATTTAAACCCGCTTTATGTAATAAATTTACATTACCGAATAATTTAAGAGGCGATTCGTTTGCTACTAAGTGACCATTATTTAATACCAAAACTTGGGTCGCATATTTAGCAACTAAAGACATTTGATGAGTAATCATAACGATCGTTAAATGATAATCCTTTCTTATAAAGTTATCTAAACCCGCCGTTGGTTCATCAAGTACCAAAATTTTCGGGTGACATGCAAGTATGTCAGCAATCACGACCCTTTTCATCTGTCCACCGGAGAGATCAAATGGTGATAAAATTAAAATTTTTAGGGCCAAAAGCAAGGTCATCATAAACCGTTTCGCCAAACAATTGGTCTTGAGAAAGTTGGAATGCTAAACCCCACGGGTAGGTCGTAATAAGCCATTAAGTTGTTGGACTAACGTTGATTTACCGCTACCCGTTCGACCAACGACCATCGTAAACGACCCGGCTTTAATCTTAAATGATAGTATGAATACGTTACCTTTTTAAAAATAATCGATGGAGCCAAGCTAACATCCCCGTTTCACTGAAGTGCCGATTGGGAACCTTCATACCGTGTTTATCCAATAAATCCCGTAAAATATCAGGATCCGGCAGTCCTAAATGAAGTTTTTGAAATAATGCAGAGCTTGAAAACAATTTGCCCTTATTCATTATGGCAATCCTTTGAGCATACTTAGTGTCAGACAAGTTATGCGTAACGTCAATTATCGTTAAATTAAAGCGGCGTTTTAAAGCTCTATCTAAATGCACAATGTTATCGCGAGCCTCAGGGTCTAGCATACTGATACCTTCATCCAGAATAATGATTCGAGGCCTTACAGCAATCACATCAGCAATCGCAATCCGTTGCTGCTGGCCACCTGATAAATTATTAAGTAACGAATTATAATATGACCGCATTCCAACTAATGATAAAGCTTTTTGCTGATTTTCTAAACCGAACGCCACCTCATCTTTAACCGTAGCGCCAACAAATTGGTCCTTAGGATTTTGAAAAACAATCCCGATTTTGTCAATTATAATCTGGCCGGAAGTTTTCGGTAATAAGCCATCAATTAATTTAACTAAGGTACTTTTTCCACTGCCGTTTAATCCAATTAACGATAACCATTGACCAATTAAAATTATGTATAAAAAAATCACTAACGGATTTATAATGCATAGGTAATCAACCCATATTCGAGCTAGACTTGGAAAAATATCCATCATCGTAACGCTCTATATCACAAATCCTAGTGATTTTTCGAAACTATTTAATTACCAAACGTAATTAAATAAAATATGTCGTTTCAACTAAAACGATTAAAAAACGTTAAGATTAATCTAAAGAATTATACTAACTGTAAGATAACCATTGGGGCACCATCACCACGACGCGGCATGGTCTTATATGCTCTAGTATAGCCACCATTACGTTTAGCATATTTCTTAGCTAATGTACCAAATAATTTCTGTAATGCAGTCGTAACGGTAATGCTGTCACCATTTTCTTTAGCACTAGCGATTACATTTTCTAAAAATGAAGCTGCTTGACGACGAGCGCTTAAATCACCGCGTTTACCAAGAGTAATCATTTTATCAGTGGTAGAACGAACGTCTTTAGCTCTAGCTTCAGTCGTCTTAATTTGGCCATGAACGATTAACTGAGTAGTTAAATTACGAAGTAAAGCACGTCGTTTATCAGCAGTTCGTCCTAATTTACGCATAACGGATTTTTCCTCCTTTTTCGATTTTAATTATCTTTACGTAAAGATAAGCCTAAGTTACTTAACTTGTCTTTAACTTCATCAAGTGATTTTTGACCTAAATTACGAACCTTCATCATATCCGATTCACTCTTATTAGTTAATTCCTGAACCGTATTAATTCCAGCTCGTTTTAAGCAATTATAAGAACGGACCGATAGATCTAATTCTTCAATCGGTTTACCTAATAATTTCTCTTGATGAGTTTCTTTACGTTCAACCATTACTTTAGCGTTTTGAGCTTCTTTAGTTAGATCAACGAACATCTTAAGATGTGACGTCATAATCTTAGCAGCTAAACTAATTGCTTCATAAGGTTTGATTGAACTATTAGTCCAAACATCTAAAGTTAATTTATCATAATCAGTTCGATGACCAACTCGGGCATTTTCAACTTGATAATTAACACGTTCGATTGGGGTATAAATAGAATCAACTGGAATTACACCAATTGGCATTCCATTATTACGAGCCTTGTTTTCATTAGCTGAAACCCAGCCACGGCCTTTATTAGCCGTCATTCGCATTCTGAAGTTTTTACCTTCAGATAAAGTACAAATGTGTAAGTCAGGATTCATAATATGAACGTCACCGTCACCTTTAATATCACCGGCAGTAACTTCACCTGGACCCGTTACGTTAATACTTAATGCTTTTTTAGTATCATCAGGGCCATCAATCTTCAAATTAACTTTCTTAATATTCAAAATAATTTGAATAACGTCTTCAGTAACCCCTTTAATAGTAGAAAAGGCATGAAGAACCCCATTAATTTGAATACTAGTAATGGCAGCACCAGGCATTGATGAAAGTAAAATTCGACGTAACGAATTACCAAGAGTAGTTCCATAACCACGTTCTAATGGTTCGACAATAACTTCTCCATAATTCTTGGTTTCTTCAATCTTATGAATATTAGGTTTTTCAAACTTGATCATTATTATCTTTGCCCCTTTCAAAACGCATCGAGTTAATCAACTCTCATTATTAAAAACGAAGTAAGATTATACTCGACGACGCTTTGGAGGACGAGATCCATTATGTGGAACTGGCGTTACATCACGAATAGCTGCAACCTGTAAACCAGTCGACTGAAGTGCACGAATAGCAGATTCACGACCGGAACCAGGTCCTTTAACGGCAACTTCAACGTTCTTCATACCATGTTCCATAGCATCTTTAGCAGCAGCGGCAGCAGCCATTTGAGCAGCAAATGGGGTTGACTTACGACTGCCATGAAAGCCTAAAGCACCAGCAGAAGACCATGAAATAGCGTTACCTTGCATATCGGTAATCATAACTAGGGTGTTGTTAAAAGTAGAATGAATATGAGCAACACCGGTTTCAACATTTTTTCTAGCTCTACGCTTACGAGAATTTCGTTTTGCCATATGAACTTAAACCTCCTTCTAATTTAAATTATTTAGAAGCTTTTTTACCCTTACGGGTACGTGCATTATTTTTATCATGCTGACCACGAACTGGTAATCCCTGACGATGACGCATTCCACGGTAACAATCCATTTCTTCAAGACGTTTAATGTTAGTACGAATTTCACGTCTTAAATCACCTTCAACCGTGTAATGATCAACGACATCACGAATACTGTCTTCTTGATCAGGTGTTAAATCTTTAATTAAAGTAGTTTCTGGAACATGAGCCTTAGCTAAAATTTCTTTAGCACGGCTACGGCCGATACCAAAAATAGCGGTTAAACCAATTACAGCATGCTTATTATTTGGTAAATCAACACCGGCAATACGAGCCATGTCTTACACCTCCTTATATATTTATTTACCTTGACGTTGTTTATGCTTAGGATTTGCAGAGCAAATCACCATAACGTGTCCACGACGATGAACAATTTTACAATGTTCACATAATCGTTTTACTGATGGACGTACTTTCATTTATTATACCTCCCAGTATGAATAAATTACTTAAAACGATAAGTAATTCGACCTTTAGTCAAGTCATATGGAGACATCTCAATCGTGACACGATCTCCAGGAAGAATTCGAATATAATGCATTCGAATTCGACCAGAAATAAATGCCAAAATGGTGTGTCCATTCTTTAATTTAACGTGAAACATAGCATTCGGTAAAGTTTCAGTAACTTTACCCTGAACTTGAATAACGTTTTTATTAGACAAAAGAGTACCTCCTATATAGAGTACTACTCAATCCGTTCTTCATCAACAGTAATTTGATGTTAATTTATAAGTTATCTAAAACGTTTTGAATTTCCTTATTAACATCGTACATGTTCTTAGTCTGATCAATATCAGGATGACCATTAACAACGTGTAATAAGTTACGTTTCTTATAGAAATCAAGTAAAGGCTTCATGGTCTTTTTACCAATTTTTAAACGATTCTTAACCGTAGCCGGTTTATCATCACTTCGTTGGAAGAATTCATGACCACCACAAACATCACAAGTGTTAGCAACCTTCGGCATCCTGAATAACTTATTATAAGTAGCTCCACATTTCTTACACATAAAACGACCCGATAAACGTTTAATTAATAACGGTAAATCCACTTTAATATAAATTACCGCATCTAACGGACGTTTCATCTCAGTAGTCATGTTTTCTAAACTCTTAGCTTGATTAACGGTCCTTGGAAAACCATCTAAGATATAGCCTTTTTTCACGTCATCTTTACTAAGACGGTCACGAACGATACCACAAGTAACATCGTCAGGTACTAAATCACCTTTATTAATGTACTTTTTAGCACGTTTACCCATCTCAGTTCCTTTATTCATAGCTTGACGAAAAATATCACCGGTTGAAATATGCGGAATACCATATTTCTTAACAATAAATGGAGATTGGGTACCTTTACCGGCACCTGGTAATCCCATAAAAATTAAATTCATTGACATTTTAATTTCCTCCTAATCCTCAAATTCGACTATAAATTATTTGGACGGGGGGTTCGAATGAAACCGACGTATTCACGTTTCATCATTAAGCCACGAACTTGTCGAATTGTATCGATGGCAACACCAACAACAATTAACAAGCTAGTACCACCTAAGCCAATCGATTCATTTAAATTCCAGATGTTCTGTGCAATTAAAGGAATTAACGCAACCACACCTAAGAATAGTGAACCAACCGTACTTAAGCGCATTAATAAATTAGAAACATAATCCTGGGTTTCATGACCTGGCCAAACATCAGGAATATAACTTCCTTGCTTTTGCAAATTCTTAGCTAACTTTTCTGGATTAACTTGAACAAAAGCATAGAAGAACGTAAACATAATAATTAAGAACGTATATAAAATGGCACCATCAGTTGTCTGCATGTTAAAGACTTTCGTCATAATCCGATACCACGAATCACCACCGTCAGATCCTTGGAAGAACATCAAAATCGTTTGCGGAGTTGAAATAAAGGAACTAGCAAAGATAACTGGAATAACACCAGAAACGTTAACTTTTAACGGAAGGTAACTATCTTTACCAGACGTTGTAGCTCGACGCGTGTATTGAATCGGAATCCGACGTTCAGCTTGTTGAACCCAAGTAACAAAGGTAATGATTACCAATACGATTAAATCAAGGCTAAAACAAATAACCCCGCTTCAAATAATTCAGCACCGGATTCACCTTCAATATATTCTTGCCATAATTGTTGAATTCCAACTGGAGTATCAGCAATAATACCGGCAAAGATAATTATTGAAATACCTTGTCCGATACCTTTATCGGTAATCATGTCACCCATCCAAGTAGTAAGCATTGATCCACCAGTTAGGATCAAACCAATACTCATGTAGGTGGTAATACTTGGGTTCTTAACTAAATGCAAACTACTTAACGTATTAAAACCAGCGGTAATTCCAACTGATTGGAAAAACGCTAAGACAATGGTTAACCATCTAGTTACTTGATTTAATTTACGACGACCAACTTCTCCTTGTTTACTCCATTCCACAAATCGTGGAACGATATCCATTTGAAGAAGCTGAATCACAATTTGAGCAGTAATATAAGGTGAAACACCCATAGCAAATAGTGAATAATTAGTTAATCCACCACCACTAAAAATGTTTAACATGCTAACTAATCCTGAGGAAGAAACGCTTTGTAAGGCTTTAGCGTTAATTCCAGGAACCGTAATATACGCACCAATTCTATAAATAACTAGAATCATTAAGGTAAAAAGTATTTTATTACGAATATTTTTTACCTTAAAAGCGTTTTTTATGGTAGATAGCATTAAATCACCTCAGTTTTGCCGCCGGCATTTTCAATTGCAGATTTTGCAGATTTAGAAAATTTATTAGCTTTAACGGTTAACTTTTTAGATAGCTTACCGTCACCTAAGATCTTTAAGCCACTCTTAAAGTTCTTAACAACACCGTCTTTCTTCAATAAAGCTGGAGTTACTTCAGTACCATCTTTGAAGTGATTCAAAGTTGATACGTTAACAATGGCAAATTCTTTACGGTTAATGTTGGTAAAGCCAACCTTAGGCATTCTACGGTATAACGGCATTTGGCCACCTTCAAAGCCAATACGGGTCTTACCACGAGCACCTTGGCCCTTTTGGCCACGGCCAGCGGTCTTACCTTTACTAGAACGGCCTCGACCTTTACGAGTACGATCAGAACGAGAACCAAAAGCTGGTTTTAATTCGTTTAACTTCATGAATGAGCACCTCCTTAATTATTTACTTAATTAATTTAATATCAACTAAATGGGTGATTTTAAATAAAGCACCACGAACTGCTGCAGTATCCTTCTTAGTAGTAGTACTGTTAATCCGGTTCAAGCCTAGTGATTTAACAATTTTACGTTCATCAGGACGGCGATGGGCAACACTGTGGATTAAAGTGATCTTTAATTTTGCCATTATAAATAGCCTCCCTTTATTCTGCTAAGTGCTTAACAGAAACACCACGTAATGCGGCTTCTTGTTTAGCACTTCTTAATGAAGTTAAGCCTTCAAAGGTAGCTCTAATTTCATTAATCGGATTATTAGAGCCTAAACGTTTAGCAGTAATATCTTTAATACCTGCTAATTCCATAACGGCACGTACAGTACCACCGGCAGTAACACCGGAACCTTCAGCAGCGGGCTTTAATAAAATCTTGCCGCCACCGTATTGGCCAATAACCTTAAATGGAATCGTAGTGTTAACTAACGGAATCGTATAGATATGTTTTTTAGCTTTTTCAGAACCCTTGTTAATAGCAGCAGGAACTTCTTCAGCCTTACCAATTCCGAAGCCAACGTGACCATTACGGTCACCAACGACTACTAAAGCGGAAAAACGTAAACGACGTCCACCTTTAACAACTTTAGTAATTCGGTTGATGGAAACAACGTTATCATCTAATTTTAATTTATTTGGATCAGCATATTTTGCCATAAGCGGGAATTCCTCCTTTATTTAGAATTTCAAGCCAGCTTGACGAGCGGCATCAGCCAAAGCTTCTACACGACCGTGATATAAATAGCCGCCACGATCAAAGACAACTTGCTTGATACCTTTTTTAATTGCTTTTTGAGCAACTAACTTGCCAACGCTCTTAGCTTGATCAGTCTTAGTAGTACCTTTAACGTCTTTATCTAATGTTGAAGCACTTGCTAACGTATTACCTTTAACATCATCAATTACTTGAGCATAAATATTTTTATTAGAACGGTAAACGTCTAATCGTGGACGATCTGCAGTACCGAATACGTGCTTACGTACACGAGCATGACGACGTTCACGATCTTTGTTTCGATTTGTCTTTGTGATCAAAGTTGTCACCTCTCTAAATCAATAATCTGAAGTATAACTAATAAGTAATTAAGATTACTTACCAGTCTTACCTTCCTTACGAAGGATATGTTCATGTTCATAACGAATACCTTTACCTTTATAAGGTTCAGGTGAACGAACACTTCGAACTCCAGCAGCAAAATCACCAACTAATTGTTTATTAATACCACTAACGATAATGGTATCTTTCTTAGGTACCTTAACCGTTAAATTAGGATCAACGGCAATCTTAACTGGGTTAGAATAACCAACGTTTAATACTAAGGTCTTACCCTGTAATTTAGCACGGTAACCAACACCCACTAATTTTAAAGTCTTGGTATAACCTTTGGTAACACCGTTGATCATGTTCTTTAAATTAGCGTTCATCGTACCATGTAAAGCACGGGTCTTATAATCATATTTACCCTTAGGCTTAAATGCGATCTTTTTACCCTTAACGATCATGGCAATCTTTGGTGAAAAAGCACGGGTTAAAGTACCTTTTTTACCAGCAACGGTAACGTTATTACCATCTCGTTTAAGAGTAACGCCATCAGGTAACGTAAGTTTACGGTAACCAATACGACTCATTTATTTACACCTCGATCCTTATATTACCAAACGTAAGCTAATACTTCTCCACCGATCTTCTTAGCACGAGCTACTTTATCAGTAACAACACCTTCGGAAGTAGACATGATAGCAATACCTAAACCATTAAGTACTTTCGGAACATCAGCGGATTTTACATAAGTACGTAAGCCAGGCTTAGAAATACGCTTTAAACCAGCAATTACCCGTTCATTATGCTTACCATACTTAAGATATAACTTAAGAGTACCTTGATTATTATTTTTAATTAATTCAAAGTCTTTGATAAAACCTTCGTTTTTTAAGATTTTAGCAATTGCGACTTTGATGTTTGAAGCAGGAGCTTCTACCGAACTATGTCTTGCCATATTGGCGTTTCGAATTCGAGTTAAGAAGTCCGCGATTGGATCAGTCATATGACTTAACGCCTCCTCTTAAATTAATAAATTTTACCAACTAGCTTTTTTCATACCAGGGATTTGGCCCTTATGAGCTAATTGACGTAAGCAGATTCTGCATAAATGAAATTTACGATATACCGAACGCGGTCGGCCACAACGTGCACAACGAGTATAATTCTGAGTAGAAAATTTAGCAGGACGTTTGCATTTTTCAATTAAAGCTTTTCTAGCCAAAGTAAAACCTCCTTAAATTACTTATTATTTTTATCAGAGAACGGCATACCAAACTGATCTAACAAGGCACGGCCTTCTTCATCAGTTTTAGCAGTCGTAACGATAACAACGTCTAAGCCACGAACGTGGTTAACGTTATTATAATTAATTTCAGGGAAAATTAATTGTTCACGAACACCTAAAGTATAATTTCCATGGCCATCAAAAGACTTAGGACTAACACCATGAAAATCACGAACACGTGGTAACGAAACGTTAATTAATTTATCTAAGAATTCGTACATCCGACGGCCACGTAAAGTAACTTTAGCACCAATGGCCATACCTTTACGTAAACGGAATCCGGCAATTGATTTTTTAGCTTTAGTAATCAATGGCTTTTGACCAGCGATTAATGCTAATTCATGAGCAGCTTCATCTAAATTCTTAGAATTATTAACAGCATCACCAACACCCATGTTTAATACAATTTTGTATAACTTAGGTGCTTCCATAACGGATTGGTACTTAAACTTTTTTACTAAAGCAGGTTGAATCTTTTTAGCGTATTGTTCTTGTAAGCGACTTTTCATGCAGATTTTTCCTCCTCTCGCTATAAATTACTTAATCGGCTTTTTAGTCTTTTTAGAAATCCGAATCTTTTTACCGTTTTCAATTTTATAACCAATACGAGTTGGCTTCTTAGTAGATGGATCAATTACCATTACGTTAGAAGCGTTAATTGGAGCTTCAACTGATTTAATACCACCTTGGGGGTTACTTTGAGAAGCTTTTTGAGCTTTCTTAACGATATTGACACCCTTAACGGTTACACGATTAACATCGGATAAAACGGAAAGTACCGTGCCTTCTTTGCCTTTATCTTTTCCAGCAATGACACGAACTTTATCACCAGTTTTTACGAACATAAGGACACCTCCTTATTGTTATTAGCTCCTTTTTATAATACTTCAGGAGCTAATGAAATAATCTTCATAAATTTATGATTACGTAATTCACGAGCAACCGGGCCAAAAATACGAGTACCAACTGGGCTCTTATCAGCATTAATAATAACGGCAGCGTTTTCGTCAAAACGAATATAACTTCCATCTTTACGACGAATCGAACGTTTAGTACGTACAACAACGGCCTTAACAACTTGGCCTTTTTTGACAACACCGCCTGGTGTTGCTTCTTTAACAGTAGCAACGACAACGTCACCAACTCGTGCATAACGACGGTTAGAGCCACCTAAAGCTTTAATTACTAAAAGCTTTCGTGCACCGGAGTTATCAGCAACGTTAACACGACTTTCTTGTTGAATCATAACTATATCCTCCCTTCACCGTTAATAATTAATATAACTCGATTAATTTAGAGCTTGTCGTACGGATTTATGAAGAATCTTAACTAATCGAGTATGAACAGTCTTCGATAACGGACGAGTGTCCATAATTTCAACATAATCACCAACATGGGCAACGTTCTTTTCATCACGAGCTTTGTAATTCTTAGAATAACGTACTCGTTTACCATAAGTTGGATCATTTTTATAAGTTGAAACTTGTACAGTGATGGTCTTGTTCATCTTAGTTGAAACAACACGACCACGGTAGATTTTACGTTGATTTCTCAAGGGGTTCCCTCCTTTTATTATAATACAAGAAATATTATTTACTTAGCACTATCCAATTGCTTCTGACGTAATACCGTCTTAATTCTAGCAATATTATGACGAACCTGCTTTAATTTAGCAGTATTTTGTAATTGGCCAGTAGCTAATTGGAAACGAAGATTAAATAAATCTTTTTTGAAACTAGCTTCTTTAGATTTCATTTGAGAAGTAGTTAAATTTCTGATATCTTTAGCTTTCATTGTTCGCCACCTGCTTTCTTATTCTTACGTGGAATAATCTTAGTTCTAATAGGTAGCTTTTGAGCAGCTAACCATAAAGCACGTTTAGCAGCAGCATCTGAGCACTTACCAACTTCAAACAATACTTTATCACGCTTAACGGCGGCAACCCATCCTGCGGGGGCACCTTTACCACTACCCATACGAACACCAACACCTTTTTGGGTGTAGTTCTTATGAGGGAAAATCTTAATCCATACTTTACCACCACGTTTAAAGAAACGGGTCATAGCAGTACGGCAAGCTTCAATCTGACGGTTAGTAATCCAAGCAGATTCTAATGCCTGTAAACCATATGAACCAAAGGCAACAAAGTTACCACCTTTAGAATGACCACGTAAACGGCCACGCTGTTGACGACGATAAATAACACGTCTTGGTACTAACATGATTATTTGCCTCCTTTATTTTGACGAGCTCGAGCTTCAGGATGTCTCTTCCGTGGTAATACTTGTCCACGGTAGATCCATACTTTAACACCGATGGAACCATAAGAAGTATGAGCTTCACAATCGGCATAATCGATATCAGCACGTAAAGTATGCAACGGAACCGTACCATTGGAATAACTTTCGGTTCTGCACATGTCAGCACCGTTTAAACGACCGGCAACTTGAATTTTAACACCTTTAGCACCGGCATGAGATACACGACGCATACTTTGACGCATTGCACGACGATAAGCAACTCGAGCTTCTAATTGACGAGCAATATCATCACCGACTAATTTGGCATCCAAGTCAGGCTTCTTAATTTCAATGATGTTAACGTGAACACGTTTACCAGTTAATTTATTTAATGCTTTACGAAGACTTTCAACTTCAGATCCACCTTTACCAATTACCATACCAGGCTTGGCAGTATGAATAGAAATATTGATCCGCTTAGCAGCACGATCAATTTCTACCCGAGAAGCGGATGCATCGGCAAGTCTTTTTGCAATATACTTACGAATGCGTAAATCTTCAATTAAGTTTCCGGCAAAATTGTTATCTGAGTACCACTTGGCTTCCCAGTCACGGGTAATACCCATTCGTAAGCCGTTTGGATTTACTTTTTGACCCAAGTTTTATACCTCCTACTTTTCAGAAACGACGATTGTAATATGACTAGTACGTTTATTAATCGGAGAAGCAGAGCCTTTAGCACGTGGACGGAAACGCTTTAACGTTGGTCCTTCATTACAAATGGCTTTGCTTACGTACAAATCTTCACGATCTAAATCAAAATTATTTTCTGCATTAGCAACTGCGGATTTAAGAACTTTGCTAAGAATTGGAGAAGCACTTTTCGGAGTGAACTTCAAGATAGCAGTCGCTTCGGCAACGCTTTTACCTCTGATAAGATCCATTACAAGGCGAACTTTACGGGCCGAAATCCGAACAGTTCTAGCAGTAGCTTTTGCTGATGTAACTTGTGCAGCCATCATTAATCCTCCTTGTTATTTAGTAGCCTTATCGTCTGCAGTATCATCACTGTTGGTACCATGACCGTGGAACGTCCGAGTTGGAACGAATTCACCTAACTTATGGCCAACCATATCTTCTTGAATATATACCGGAACGTGCTGACGACCGTTATAAACAGCAATCGTATTACCAATGAAACTTGGAAAAATCGTTGAACGACGAGACCAAGTTTTAATTAATGACTTTTTATCTTTACCCTTTTGAGCTTTAATCTTCTTTAACAAAGATTTATCAGCAAAAGGTCCTTTTTTCAAACTACGACTCATGAGACGACCTCCTTCAATCTGGTGTCTTAATTAATTTACATCTTGGACTGCTTGCGACGACGAACAATAAACTTGTTTGAACGAGCTTTCTTTGAACGGGTCTTCTTACCAACAGTCTTCTTATGCCATGGTGATAACGGAGATGGATAACCAACGGTAGTATGTGCATCACCACCACCATGCGGATGGTCGTTAGGGTTCATAGCAGAACCGGTAACGTGCGGACGTTCACCTAAACGACGGGTACGACCAGCTTTACCACTTACTACTAATGAATGTTCAGGATTACTTAAAGCACCGATTGAAGCACGATTAGTGGATAATACTAAACGAACTTCACCGGATGGTAATTTAACTAATACATACTTGCCTTCTTTACCTAATAAATGAGCAGAAGTACCAGCAGAACGAGCTAATTGACCACCTTTACCGTGCTTTAATTCAACATTATGAATAGTGGTTCCATCTGGAATATTCTTTAACGGTAATGCGTTACCAACTTTAATATCAGCATCAGGACCGGATTCAACTTTATCGCCAACTTTTAAGCCTTGTGGTGCTAAAATATATGATTTAACACCATCGACATAATAGATGAGGGCAATATTGGCAGTTCGGTTAGGATCGTATTGAATTGACTTAACAATTGCTGGAACACCATCTTTAGTCCGCTTAAAATCAATTAAACGGTAACGGCGTTTAACGCCGGCACCTTGATGACGAACCGTAATTCGACCGTAATTATTACGACCGGATTGAGCCTTACGGTTAGCTAATAAAGACTTTTCAGGGTTGTTTTTAGTAGCAACCTTGTAGTCGATATTGGTCATATTACGGCGGCCATTACTAGTGGGCTTGTATAATTTGTTAGCCATTATTTTCCCCTCCTATTTATTATTTATTATTACTCTTTTTGAAAATGTTAATCTTCTTAGAGTCTTTAGACAAAGTAACGATGGCTTTACGACGACGACTAGTATAGCCAACGAAACTTCCTTCTCGCTTTAACTTGCCTCGAACGTTCATGATGTTAACTTTAGTAACTTTAACACCAAAAATATCTTCAACGGCTTTCTTTACTTGAGTTTTGGTAGCCCGTAGGTCAACATCAAACGTATATTTCTTCTGATCCATACGATCAGTTGATGCTTCGGTAATTACGGGACGTAAAAGTACATCACGTGATTCCATATTATGCGAGCACCTCCTCTACTTCGTTTAAAGCAGCTTTAGTCATAATTACCTTACGGTTACTCATAACGTCTAAGGTATTAATACCTTTACCGTTAATAACCATAACGTTAGGTAAATTACGAGCAGCTAAAGCAGCTTTCTTATTACCAGATTCTAAGACTAATAAAGTCTTGGATGAGTCCTTTAAACTATTAAATAACTGACTCATCTTCTTAGTCTTAGGTGCGTTGAATTTTAATGAATCAACCACGTATAAGTCACCAGCAGCAACCTTATCCGATAAAGCAGACTTAGTTGCTAAATTAGTAACTTTCTTTGGAAGATGGTAATTGTAAGAACGAGGATTCGGGCCAAATACAATTCCACCTTTACGCCATTGCGGATCACGAATGGAACCTTGACGAGCACGACCGGTACCCTTTTGACGCCATGGCTTCTTACCACCACCGCGACGTTCGCCACGAGTCTTAGTATCAGCGGTACCTTGTCGTTGTGATGCTCTTTGCATTACAACCGCATCAAATTCAACATCGTTATTAGGCTTGATACCAAAAATGTCATCGTTTAATTTAACGCTACCATTCTTGCTACCATCTTGCTTATATAATGCAACGCTAGTCATTAATTATTCCTCCTTTCTTACTTACGAGCCGCAGAACGAATCATTAAGAATGATTTGTTGGCACCCGGAACGCTGCCGCTGATTACTAAAGCATTATCTTTAACATCAGCATCAACGACGGTTAAGTTCTGCATAGTAACACGATTATTACCCATGCGACCAGGTAACTTCATACCTTTAACAACACGGTTAATAATCGGGCCTAAAGAACCTGGACGACGATGGAAACGAGAACCATGAGTAACTGGGCCACGGTGCTGATTATCTTTCTTAATTACACCCTGGTATCCATGACCTTTAGTGATTCCGGTGACATCAACGGTGTCACCTTTCTTAAAGATATCAGCAGATACTTTATCAGCAACTTTAAACTTTCCTAAGTCAGCATTACGAATTTCACGAATAAAACGCTTAGGAGCAGTTTTAGCTTTTGCTACATGACCTTGTTCAGGTTTATTGCTCAAAACTTTACGTTTATCAGCGTAACCTAACTGAATAGCGTTATAGCCATCGTTTTCTTTGGTTTTCTTTTGTAGAACAACGTTAGGTGTGACGTCAACAACGGTTACTGGAATTAAATCACCGTTCTTACCGAAGACTTGGGTCATACCAATTTTTCTACCTAAAATTCCTTTTCTGGCCATGAGTACACCTCCTATACTAAATTAATTAATCTCTATAATTTAATTTCAATATCAATTCCGCTTGGTAAATCCAACTTCATTAATGAATCAACCGTCTTTGGAGTTGGGTCTAAAATGTCAATCAAACGCTTATGAGTTAACATTTCAAACTGTTCACGAGACTTCTTGAACTTATGCGGAGAAGCAAGAACCGTATAAATAGTACGATCAGTTGGTAACGGAATTGGGCCAGAAATACTAGCACCGGTACGTTGTGCAGTAGCAACGATTTTATCAGCTGATTGATCTAAAATACGATGTTCATATGCCTTTAAACGAATTCGAATCTTTTGTTTTGCCATTATTTTCCCTCCTTCGTCTATATTTAAAATAAGACTAACTCCGTGAAAATTCCCGGCACACCCATGGCAAAGCAGCCGGGTGTGTCGCAACCTTTCACATCATAGCTATAGGGTATGCTACCCCAATCAGCAACAATTATTATACTAGTAGGTTTCCCTTATACTGTCAAGGTTACTCACGATTTATCAAAAATAAATAAAGAAAAAAGGATGCATATAAATGCATCCTTTAAAATAATTAATTTAAAAATTTCTTTTAATTAATCCTTAGATTCTTCGGTCGAGCCACCGTTCTTTTCGATAATCTTCTTTTGAAGACTCTTTGGAACTGCAGCGTAATGATCAAACGTCATGGTAAAGGTACCACGGCCTTTAGTGGCAGATCGTAAGTTAGTAGCGTAACCGAACATTTCACTTAACGGAGTGAAGCAATGCAAAGTTTCAGCTTTGTTATGTTCTTCCATGCCACGGATCTTACCACGACGAGCGGTAATTTCACCCATGACGTCACCCATAAATTCTTTTGGAACCACGACATCGGTCTTCATAATTGGTTCAAGGATTACAGGATCAGCGGTCTTAGCAGCTTCTTTCAATGCTAAAGAACCAGCGGTTTCAAATGAAGCTTGACTAGAATCAACTGGATGATAACTACCATCGTATAATTCAGCCTTTAAATCAATCAATGGATAACCAGCAAGGACACCATTCTTCATGGCACCTTGGATACCTTTGGAAACGGATGGAATAAATTCACGCGGAACGACACCACCAACGATGGAATCTTTAAATTCATAACCTTTACCGGGGTCGTTAGGCGTGAATTTAACCCAAACATCACCATACTGACCTTTACCACCATTCTGGCGAATAAATTTACCATTAGCTTTAGTCGGTTTGGTAAATGCTTCACGATAAGCAACTTGCGGCTTACCAACACGGCATTGAACGTGGAATTCACGACGCATCCGTTCAATAATGATGGTTAAGTGTAATTCACCCATTCCGGAAATAATGGTTTGACCGGTTTCTGGATCAGTATGAGCTTTAAAGGTCGGATCTTCTTCAGATAACTTCTGTAAAGCATTATCCATCTTACCTTGATCAGCTTTGGTCTTTGGACCAACGGAAACACTAATAACTGGATCAGGGAAGTTCATGGATTCTAAGTGTAGCGGATGATCCTGAGCAGTTAATGAATCACCGGTCGTCGTGTTCTTTAAACCGATAACGGCGGCAATATCACCAGAGAAGACTTCCGGAATTTCATGCCGCTGATTAGCGTGCATTTGAAGTAAACGACTAGCACGTTCACGCTTATCCTTAGTGGCGTTTAAAATATAAGAACCGGCTGGTAAAGTACCCTGGTAAACACGGATATAAGTTAAACGACCGACGTATGGATCAGTCGCAATCTTAAATGCTAAAGCAGCAAACGGCTTTTTATCATTAGCCTTTAATTCAACGGTCTTATTAGTTTCAGGATCCGTAGCTTCGTATGGATGAATATCCAACGGAGATGGTAAGTAATCCAATACGGCATCCAATAACATTTGAACACCTTTGTTCTTATATGCAGAACCGGCTAAGACTGGGAAGAACCGTAATTCTAACGTAGCTTTACGAATCGCGGCTTTAATTTCAGCGTTTGAAATCTTGCTACCGGATAAGTACTTAGCCATTAAGTCATTATCGACGTCACAAACGGCTTCGATTAATTCCTGACGACGCTTCTTAGCTTGCGGTAAGTATTTCTTCGGAACCGGAACGGTATCCCATTTGGAACCTAACTTATCTTTATCATAAATATCGGCTTTCATGTCAATTAAGTCAATGACACCTTTGAAGTTATCTTCAGCACCGATCGGCATTTGAATAGCATGGGCGTTAGCACCTAATTTAGTGTGTAAAGATTTAACGGAACGATCAAAATTAGCACCGATCTTATCCATCTTATTAACGAAAACGATGTTAGGAACCCGGAACATAGCAGCTTGACGCCATACGGTTTCGGTTTGCGGTTCAACACCGGCGTTAGCATCTAAAACGGTAATGGCACCATCTAATACTCGTAAGGAACGTTCAACTTCAGCAGTGAAGTCAACGTGTCCTGGAGTATCAATAATGTTAATTCGGTGATCTTTCCATTCGGCAGTAGTGGCGGCAGAAGTGATCGTAATTCCACGATCTTTTTCTTCACTCATCCAATCCATTTGGCTATCACCATCTTGGGTTTCACCAATCTTATGGATCTTACCAGTGTAATAAAGGATTCGTTCAGTAGTAGTCGTTTTACCGGCATCAATATGAGCGATAATTCCGATATTACGGGTCTTCTCAAGTGGAAATTCTCGAGCGTTAGCCATGTATATCTTTTCTCCTCTCAAACGATTAATATATCTATATATTAATAAAGTGGCTATAAATTAGCCACTTTATTCAATATTATTTAATTAAATCGTACTTACTTAATTACCAGCGGTAATGAGCAAATGCACGGTTAGCTTCAGCCATTCGGTGAACGTCTTCACGCTTCTTAACTGAAGCACCGGTATTATTAGAAGCATCGATAATTTCACGAGCTAAACGTTCGGTCATGGAATGTTCACCACGTAAACGAGCGTAGTTAACTAACCAACGTAAGCCTAACGTTACTCGACGGCTAGGACGAACTTCGATCGGAACTTGGTAGTTAGCACCACCAACACGACGAGCACGAACTTCTAATACGGGCATTACGTTCTTCATAGCAGCATGAAATACCTTAACTGGATCGTGATGAGTCTGCTTCTTAATTAATTTGAATGCATTGTATAAAATCTTGGATGCGGTACCACGCTTACCATCGACCATTAAGTGGTTAATTAAACGGGTAACCAACTTAGATTTATAAATTGGGTCTGGTAAGAAGCTACGTTTTTGTACTGGACCTTTTCTTGGCATAGATTATATCCTCCTTAAAATAACGAAACTATTTACTTCTTAGCCTTAGGCTTCTTAGTACCGTACTTAGAACGGCCTTGACGACGGTTTTCAACACCGGCCGTATCTAAAGCACCACGAACAATATGGTAACGAACTCCTGGTAGATCTTTAACACGTCCACCACGAAGTAATACCACACTATGTTCTTGAAGGTTATGACCAATACCAGGAATGTAAGCAGTAACTTCCATTAAGTTAGTTAAACGAACACGGGCGTACTTACGTAATGCAGAGTTAGGCTTCTTTGGAGTCATCGTACCAACACGGGTAGCAACGCCACGCTTTTGCGGAGACGGGTTATAAACTCTTTCTTTCTTATAACTGTTATAGCCCCAGTTTAATGCAGGGGATTTAGATTTAGAACTTTTAGATTTACGACCATTACGAACTAACTGATTGATTGTAGGCATCTAAAAATTCCTCCTTTCAATTTAAATATTAATTTAATTTCAAGTCCACACATCCAGGCGGTTCTTTTTATAAGAGTCGACCTGGACATTTATTACGCTTAAGACATTGATAATAATATCATCCTATTAAAAAGGTGTCAACGTTATTCAAACATTTTACGTATTTATTTACGAGGTGTTAATCAAATGCTAAATCTACTTAAATTCATAATCGGCTCCGTCATCGGATCCTTTATTACCCTATCCAGTATTAGATCATATCGTAATGAATCCATTGTCTTTCCGCCGTCCCACTGTGATCACTGCCGCCATTCCCTTAAGCCCTGGGAAATAATACCAATAGTCAGTTTTTTGATCCTCCGGGGTAAATGCCGTAAATGTCATCAAACTCATTCCTTTCGTTCCTTATTTATCATTAGCATACGTACTTCATCAGAGTATAAAAAAATAGCGGTTGCTTAAAAAGCAATCGCTATTAAATAAAAATAATTAATTTTAAATTAGTCTTCTTTAGTAATCGGTTTCAACCGGCTTGTCTTCCTTCATCTGGATATTACGGTATCGATGCATACCGGTACCGGCAGGAATCAACTTACCAACGATAACGTTTTCTTTCAAGCCAACTAACGGATCGTTCTTACCACGAATAGCCGCATCGGTTAATACTCGAGTGGTTTCCTGGAATGATGCAGCACTTAAGAAGCTCTTGGATTCTAAAGCAGCCTTAGTCAAACCAAGTAATACCGGACGAGCGGTGGCAGGAATCTTACCGCTAATGACGTACTTAGCGTTGGCCTTCCGGAAGTCATTGACGTCCATCAAGGAACCAGGCAATAACTTAGTATCACCAGGCTTCATAATGCGAACTTTACGCATCAACTGACGAATGATTAATTCAGGATGCTTATCGTTCAAATCAACACCTTGCATCCGGTAAACCTTTTGAATTTCACCAAGCATGTAGTTAGCGGTTTCGATCATGTTAGTAACCTGAAGCATTTCTTTCGGATCAATCGAGCCGACGTTCAACGGAGCACCACGGTGAACGTGATCGCCTTCTTTAACGACTAACTTCTGATCCATCGGAATCTTATACTTCTGAGTATCAGATTTACCTTTAACGGTAACTTCACGAACGTTTTCGGCAGGATTTTCTTCGATTAGCTTAACGGTACCGGTAACCTTACTAATAATAGCACGGCCTTTTGGATGACGAGCTTCAAAGACTTCTTGTACACGCGGTAGACCTTGGGTAATATCAGCATTACCAGCAACACCACCGGTATGGAAGTTACGCATCGTCAATTGAGTACCGGGTTCACCAATCGCTTGCGCGGCAACGGTACCAACGGCTTCACCCACTTCAACTAACTTGCCAGTGGTCAAGTTACGGCCGTAGCACATTGCACAAACCCCGTGAACCGTATGACACGTCAATGCTGAACGAATTTCAACTTCTTTAACGCCGGCGTTAACGATTTCGGAGGCCTTCTTTTCGTCGATCATCTGATTATGACGAACGATGAACTTTCCAGTCTTAGGATTCTTAACTTCCTTCATGGCAACACGGCCTAAGATTCGTTCGTACAACGGTTCTAATAATTCACCGCCGTTCATTAAGGCACGAACTTTCAAGCCACGGTCAGTACCACAATCGTGTTCACGAACGATACAATCCTGAGCGACATCAACTAAACGACGGGTTAAGTAACCAGAGTTAGCAGTCTTCAAAGCGGTATCGGTCATTCCTTTACGGGCACCATGGGTAGAAATGAACATCTGCTGAATGGATAGACCTTCACGGAAGTTCGCGGTAATCGGCAGTTCCATAACTTTACCGTTAGGTTCAGCCATTAAACCACGCATCCCGGCCATTTGAGTAAAGTTCGAGATGTTACCACGGGCACCGGAATCAGACATCATAAAGATATCATTTTCCGGATCGAAGTGATCACCGATCTTCTGCTGAATCCGGTCTTTAGCTTTACTCCAAACGTCAACGACTCGTTCATAACGTTCTTGGTTAGTAATCAAACCCATCTGGTACTGTTTAGTAACCAAGTCTTTCTTCTTCTTACCCGCCTTGATGATGTAAGGCTTTTCTTTCAAGTCAACGATATCAGGAATCGCGAACGACAAGCCAGACTTCATAGAGTTTTCGTAACCCCAGTGCTTCAAGTTATCGGCAATCACGGCCGTCTTGGCAATATGGTAACGACGGTAGTTTTCAGCGATAATATCACTGATCATGCCCTTCTTGAACGGCGGAATCAACTTCGAATTCTTCAAGTAGTGGAAGATGTTCTCACCAGGCTTCAAGAAGTACTTATCAGGTAAGTGACCGCGTAAGTTGCGTTTAGTCGGTTCGTTCAAGAACGGAAAGTCAGGTTCGTACGTCGTGTTCAAAATAATCTTACCAACGGTGGTTACTAAAATTTCTTTTCGCTGCTGAGGAGTAAACGGCTTCTTCGGCATCGAAGCAACCCGGATCCCAACTCGACTATGCCACTGAACGTAACCATTCTGGTAAGCCAAGATGGCTTCGTTCGCATCGTTAAAGATGGTACCTTCACCTTCACGATGACGTTCTTCTAAGGTGATGTAATAATTACCGATGATAATATCCTGCGACGGTGTGATAATCGGAGTACCATCACGCGGTGCCAAGATATGAGTGGAAGATAACATTAACGTTCGGGCTTCAGCCTGAGCTTCATCACTTAACGGAACGTGTAATGCAACTTGGTCACCATCAAAATCGGCGTTATATGCGGTACAGCAAAGCGGATGGAATCGAATCGATTTACCGCTGACTAAGACTGGGTAAAAGGCTTGAATACTTAAACGATGCAACGTCGGCGCACGGTTTAACAAGATCGGATGACCTTTAATAACGTCAGCTAAGACATCATAAATGTCATCATCACGGTTATGAATCTTCCGCTTAGCGCTCTTAACGTTTGAAGCAATACCGCGTTTAACTAAAGCGTGCATTAAGTAAGGCTTGAATAATTCCAAAGCCATCGGAACCGGTAAACCTAACTGATTAAACTTCAGATGAGGTCCCACATCAATAACCGAACGACCGGAATAATCAACACGCTTACCTAATAGGTTCTGACGGAAACGACCTTGCTTACCCTTAAGCATATGGGATAAGGACTTTAACGGACGGTTACCAGGACCGGATACCGGACGACCACGACGACCGTTATCGATTAAAGCATCAACGGCTTCCTGTAACATTCGTTTTTCGTTTTGAACGATAATGCCAGGGGCATGTAATGCTAATAAACGCTTCAAACGATTATTACGGTTAATAACTCGACGGTATAAATCGTTTAAATCGGAAGTCGCAAAACGACCACCTTCTAATTGAACCATCGGTCGTAATGCCGGTGGAATAACCGGAATGACGTGTAATACCATCCAGGATAACTTATTACCAGACTTTAAAAAGGCATTCAAGATATCCAAACGACGAATGGCACGGGTTCGTTTCTGACCACCGGCGGTCTTCAAAACCTTTTCTAAATGAGCCGATTCTTTCTTCAGATCAACATCGTTTAGTAAAGTTTCAACGGCTTGAGCACCGATCTGAGCTTCAAAACGATTACCGTATTCATTCTTCTTTTCACGGTATTCACGTTCAGTTAATAGCTGCTTCTTTTCTAACGGTGTATCACCAGGATTAGTAACGACGTAAGCCGCAAAGTAAATAATTTCTTCTAAAGCTCGCGGACTCATGTCTAATACCAAGCCCATTCGACTAGGAATTCCTTTGAAGTACCAGATATGAGTAACCGGTGCAGCTAATTCAATGTGGCCCATCCGTTCACGACGAACGTTAGAACGGGTAACTTCAACTCCACAGCGATCACAAATGATCCCGCGGTAACGAATCCGTTTGTATTTACCACATGAACATTGCCAATCTTTGGTCGGCCCAAAGATCCGTTCATCAAACAAGCCTTCCTTTTCGGGCTTTAAAGTACGATAATTAATCGTTTCTGGCTTTTTAACTTCACCATAAGACCAGCTTCGGATCTTATCAGGAGATGCTAGGCCAATCTGCATACTTTCAAATCTATCAACGTTGACCAATTAATGGACCTCCCCGTTATTTATCTGTCTTTTTACCATCAGTTGGTTGTTTCTTGGCATCAGATTTTTCGTCCGATTTCGTCTGCTTCTTTTGTTCCTGCTTTTCAGCGAACTTACTCAAAGCATCGACGTTAACAACGTCCTGATCTTCATTATCTTCATCACTTAAATCAATTTCGTTATGGTTCTTGTCCAGAACTCGCATGTCTAAGCCTAGACCTTCAAGTTCTTTGACCAGAACCCGGAACGATTCAGGTACGCCTGGGTTCGGTAACGGCTGACCTTTAACGATTGCTTCGTAAGCCTTAACACGGCCGACGACATCATCGGACTTGTAAGTTAAGATTTCTTGCAGCGTATAGGCGGCACCGTAGGCTTCTAATGCCCAGACTTCCATTTCACCAAATCGTTGGCCACCGAACTGGGCTTTACCACCTAACGGCTGCTGAGTGACTAATGAGTAAGGCCCGATAGCACGAGCATGAATCTTATCATCAACCATGTGGTCTAGCTTAAGGTAGTTCATAACCCCGACGGCAATGCGTTTGTTGTAAGGTTCACCGGTTTCACCACTGTACATGATGGTCTTACCATCGGTAGCACAAGCGGCTTCACGTAAGGCATCGGTGATCTGAGCGTTACTAGCACCTTCGAAGACCGGAGTATCAATCTTGATACCTAACTTACGAGCGGCCATGCCTAAGTGCAATTCTAAGACTTGACCGATATTCATACGGGATGGAACACCCATCGGACTCAAGAGTACGTCAACGGGTTCACCGTTCGGCATGTAAGGCATATCGTTTTCTGGAATCACGATCGAAATGGTGGACTTATTACCGTGTCGTCCGGCTAACTTATCACCGACTTGAATCTTACGGAACTGAGCTAAGTAGACACGAACCATTTCGTTAGTGCCAGGCGGTAATTCATCACCGTTTTCACGGGTAAAGACTTTGATGTCCTGAACGATACCACCGGCACCATGCGGTACACGTAACGAAGTATCACGAACTTCACGGGCCTTTTCACCAAAGATGGCGTGAAGTAAGCGTTCTTCACTAGAAAGTTCGGTCATACCTTTAGGAGTAACTTTACCAACTAGAATATCACCGGTATGAACTTCGGCACCGATTCGAACGATCCCGTTTTCATCCAAGTTCTTCAAGGCATCCTGACTGACGTTAGGAATTTCACGGGTGATTTCTTCAGGGCCTAACTTGGTATCACGAGCTTCGGACTTGTAATCCTGAAGATGAATTGATGAGTAAACATCGTCAATATCCATCCGTTCACTAATGGCAACGGCATCTTCAAAGTTATAACCATGCCACGTCATGAACGCGATCAACGGATTTTGGCCTAATGCTAATTCACCTTCCTGCATGGAAGGACCATCCGCGATGATTTCGTTAGCGTCAACGTGATCACCGACTTTAACGATCGGCGTCTGGTTATAGTTCTTACCGGCATTGGAACGCTGG
Source organism: Acetilactobacillus jinshanensis (assembly GCA_043289735.1). GTDB lineage: Bacteria > Bacillota > Bacilli > Lactobacillales > Lactobacillaceae > Acetilactobacillus > Acetilactobacillus jinshanensis_A. The sequence goes on along the minus strand of CP171343.1, from coordinate 200,823 downwards.
AACTTAGTTAAGACATACTTATCTAAAGCACCGTCGTCACGACGAACCCGAATTTCACGAGCATCGACGTATTCAACGGTTCCCGGATGCTTACAAATCTTAGCAACTCCGGAATCGTGACCGACCTTATATTCAACTCCGGTTGCGACAACTGGAGAATGCGGACGAACCAACGGTACGGCTTGACGCTGCATGTTGGCTCCCATCATGGCACGGTTAGAATCATCATGTTCTAGGAAGGCAACACAAGCACTGGCAATGGAGATAACCTGACGTGGCGATACATCCATGTAGTCAACGTCTTTAACGTTACAGATGAAGTTCTTGGACTTATGACGAGCCATGCAGGTCTTGTTCTTAAACGAACCGTCATCATTTAACGGCGTGTTGGCTTCGGCAACGGTGAACTTATCTTCTTTATCGGCAGTTAAGTAATCGATCTTATCGGTAACCTTATGGGTCTTCCAAGATACTCGACGGTACGGCGTTTCGATAAAGCCGTACTTATTGACTTTGGCGTAACTGGCAAGACTGTTAATTAAACCAATGTTAGGACCGGACGGCGTTTCAATCGGACAGATTCGACCATAATGGGTGTAATGAACATCACGAACTTCGAATCCGGCACGGTCACGGGTTAAACCACCGGGACCTAATGCTGAAAGACGACGCTTATGAGTTAATTCACCTAACGGGTTGTTTTGGTCCATGAATTGCGATAATTGAGATGAACCAAAGAACTGCTTAATCGCAGCGGTTACCGGACGAATGTTAACTAACTTCTGCGGAGTAACGGTTGCGGCATCCTGAATGGACATCCGTTCACGAACGACTCGTTCCATTCGAGCTAAGCCGATTCGGAACTGGTTCTGTAACAATTCACCAACACGACGGATTCGACGGTTACCTAAGTGATCAATGTCGTCTCGACTACCTAAGTGTTCCTGCATATTAAAGAAGTAATTCATAGCCGAAATGATATCGGCGTTGGTCAAATGAGTATAACTTAACGGAATGTTATCAGGAGCGACCACCGGTACTACGTGACCAGGGTTCTTCTTAGAATAGACCTTAACGATCTGAACGGTCATCTTCTTAGGATCCACGGCATCGGAACTTGGCGTAAAGGTATAGGCCTTAAAGTCTTTCCGTTCTAAGAACGGCTTTAATTTATCCAAGACCTTGTTATCAACCTTAGTACCCTTCTTAGCCAGGATTTCACCGGTATCAGGGTTAGCTAGCGTTTCGGCTAAGGTCAAGCCTAATAATTGATTCTTCAAGTTTAACTTTTCGTTAATCTTGTAACGGCCGACCGGTGCGGTACTGTAACGTTTATGATCAAAGAACCGGTTCGTTAATAAATGACGAGCGGATTCAGCGGTCTTCGGTTCACCAGGACGTAAACGAGCATAGATATCCTTTAAAGCTTCTTCGGTTCGGGTATCCTTAGGATTCTTGTGAACATCCTTTTCTAAGGTTAACGATAAGCTATCGTTACTGCCTAAGATGTCAGAAATTTCCTTATCGGAACCAAAGCCCAAGGCACGAACTAATTCAGTAACCGGTAACTTACGGGTTCGGTCAATTCGTACGTAAGATAAGCCTTTGGCATCGTTCAAGAATTCCATCCAGGCACCACGGTTAGGAATAATGGTGGCACCGTAAACGATCCGACCCTTCTTATCTTTATCCTTATGGAAGAAGACACCTGGGGAACGAACCAACTGTGAAACGACAACACGTTCGGCACCGTTAATAATAAAAGTACCTTGATCGGTCATTAACGGAAGATCACCAAAGTAAACATCCTGGGTCTTGATTTCACCAGTTTCATGATTGGTCAATTCCAAAGTGACGTGCATCGGAGCCGTATAATTAGCTTCATGATCACGAGCTTCAGCTTCGGTGTATTTAGGAGTTCCTAATTTATAACCGATATAATCCAAGGTCAAATTACCCTTGAAATCGGTAATCGGCATGATGGTCTTAAACATCTCATCAATGCCCTTATCCAGGAACCACTTGTAGGATTCAGTCTGGACGTCCGTTAAATTAGGAATTCCTAGTACTTTCTTAATCCGGGCGTAATTTCTACGAACACGGTGTTTACCGTATCGAACTAAATGTTCCGGCAAGCTGTTCACCTCTCAAAAAATTCTACAGCTGCAACTTCATTTCGTAAAAATGAATGTTACATTTTTATTACAATTGCTTATGAGGCCCTTAAAAACCTCACGCAAGGCAAAAAAAATCCAAAAATAAGGCACAAACCTTACTTTTGGAAACTATGCAGATCACTAACGGACAATAGATCGCTAGAAATCCCTTTCAAACCATAGTTAATACATCATGCTACTTTATAATATACACTATCGATTTAAATGTCAATATTAAATTGTTTATTTATTAATGATTAGCGACTTTCGAACGTTTTAGAACGAATCGTAATCTTACCCTGACGAGCACCGATCGTGACCGTATCACCCACGGCAACGTGACCGGACAATAATTCATCACTCAACGGATCTTCAACTAGGTCCTGCAGAACCCGACGAATCGGTCGAGCACCGTATTCCGGCTTATAACCTTTATTAGCAATTAGGTTAACGGCCGCCGGCGTCATTTTGACCTGAATGTGTTTAGCGGTAATCCGCTTCAACAGATCGTGAGCCATTAACTTAACGATCTTACGAATCTGCGGCTTGGTCAGGGAATGGAAGATGAGGATGTCATCGATTCGGTTAATGAATTCGGGCCGGAAGTGTTCCTTTAGCTGCTGCTTGATGGTAGCAGCCATGGCTTTATAGCCTTTGTTCTGATTTTCGTTGCCAAAGCCGACCGTCTTCTGATCACGTAACGTCGTGGCACCTAAGTTCGACGTCATAATAATAATGGTGTTACGGAAATCAACTTTACGGCCCTTCGTATCGGTCAAGTAACCTTCATCTAGTAACTGCAGGATCACGTTAAAGACGTCCGGATTAGCCTTTTCAACTTCATCGAACAGAACTACGGAATACGGATGAGTCCGAACTTTATCGGTCAGCTGACCACCTTGGCTATAGCCAACGTAACCCGGAGCAGAGCCGATCAAACGGCTGGTGGAATACTTTTCCATATATTCACCCATGTCGATTCGAATCAAATCCTTTTCGGAACCGAAGACCGTCTTAGCTAATTCTTTAGCTAACTGGGTCTTACCAACTCCGGTCGGCCCTAAGAACATAAAGGAACCGATCGGCCGGTTAGGATCCTTTAAGCCGCTTCGAGCCCGACGAATCGCCTTCGAAACTGAATCAACGGCTTCGTCTTGACCGATAATCCGCTTATGCAAAATCTTTTCTAAGTTCAATAAACGATTCTTAGCACTCTTGGTTAACCGGGTCACCGGAACTCCGGTCCATTCGGATACGATCTTAGCAACATCTTCTGGAGTTTCCTTCAAAGAATACTGGCCCGGCTTACGGTCACGGTTCGCTAACCGAGCTTTCTTATGAGATAAACGCATCTGATCTTTTAAGGCTAACTGATGATTTCGAATCTGAGCCGCTTTTTCAAAATGCTGACTTTCGATGGCGGCTTCTTTTTGTTTAGCTAACTTCAAATAACGGCGACGATTCTTTGAAGCTCGATTCGGCCGCTGATTGACTCGAATCATGGCAGCCGCTTCATCCATTAGATCAATCGCTTTATCCGGCAAGAAACGGTCCGGAATATAACGGGTTGATAATTTAACGGCCGTCTTTAAAGCCGCATCGGTAATGTTAACGTGATGGAATTCTTCGTACTTCGGACGTAAGCCTTGTAAAATCTTGAACGTTTGCTTCTTGGTGGGTTCTTTAACCATAATGGTTGCAAAACGACGTTCTAAAGCGGCATCCGGCTCAATATGCTTTCGATATTCAGCTAGGGTCGTTGCCCCCATTAACTGAAAATCACCACGGGCTAACGACGGCTTCAAGATATTAGAAGCGTCAATAGCACCTTCAGCACCACCGGCACCCACTAAGGTGTGTAATTCATCCACGAACAGAATGACGTGACCATCAGTTTTAATTTCATGAATAATATGCCGTAAACGGTTTTCAAATTCACCACGATATTTAGTTCCGGCAACTAATGACCCCATATCTAATGACATCAAACGTTTATGGACCATATCTTTAGGAACTTCACCGTTAACGATCCGTTGGGCGAGGCCTTCAGCAATGGCGGTCTTACCAACTCCCGGATCACCTAATAGAACCGGGTTGTTTTTAGTTCGGCGACTCAAGATCTGAATAACCCGCTGAATCTCGCGACTACGGCCAATAACCGGATCTAACTTACCTTCTTTGGCTTCTTTCGTTAAGTCGGTCGCTAATTTATTTAAGGTGGGGGTTACGTTTCGGCTTTGGCTCCGACGATGATTTAAAGCCATTCGTTGAGCTGAAATCGAACTAACGCCCATCTTCCGAAGGGTAACGGTTTTAACGTCCTCCGGTTTAACGCCTAAAGAAATCAAAATCCGAGACGATAAGATGGTGTTATCACTCAGCAAGGCCAATAATAAGTGTTCAGTACCGACCCTTTCAGCCCCGTACTGACGAGCAATCTTAGCTGCGATCGATAAAATCAGCTTAGCTTTCGGTGAATAAGGCAAATAGGTTTCCGGGCCCATCCCGGCTAACGTACCGTAACCAGTAAAGTGTTCAATTTCACCACGGATGTCAGCTTCGGTAATCGAAAATTGACGAAGAGCGTGATAAGCAATCCCGTTCTTTTCCATTGACAACGCCAACAGTAAATGTTCAGTACCAATGGCCTGATGTCTAAAATGTTTGGCTTCTTTCTGTGCCATAACTAAAACGTTTCTAGCACTGGGTGTAAATAAATTATTCATAAGCTGACCTCACTTTCTAGCTTTCGTACCTTAAATGATTCAAGATCGAAATTAAAATTCGAGCTCGAATTTCGTTTTCTAACTTGGTATTACCGATACATAACGTGCGTTTATTAATCGCTGCCAAAACGATATTGGCTTCCTTATGATTAAGAATATCATCCCTAACCAACGTTTGCACAATCGTAACGGCTTTTTTCTCCGATAACTGAGTCCCAATCACCTGAGTCAATAAATCTAATATGCCCAAATGATTAAGTAACTTCACCCGTTCGATCCGGATATAACCGCCACCGCCCCGTTTACTTTCCACTAAATAACCGTTCGGAATCGTAAAACGGGTCCGAATCACGTAATTAATCTGCGACGGCACCACGTTAAACAAATGAGCAATCGCTGACCGACTAATCTCGATTTGATCATCATCGGCCAAAATCTGCTTTAAATAATGCTCAATAATATTAGAAATGTTTCTGCCTCTCATAATATATCCCGTCTTTTTGACTAATCTTGACTATTATTATAAGAAATTCAGAAATTCATTCAAAGCATTTTGCACATTCGATATAAGGTACAAAAAAATCGGAAAGACAAGATTCGAACTTGCGACCTCTGCGTCCCGAACGCAGCGCTCTACCAAGCTGAGCTACTTTCCGATAATTTCTAACCTATATGTATTTTAGCATGCGTTTTGTTTAATAAAATAATTAAACAAAAATCGGGAAGACAAGATTCGAACTTGCGACCTCCTGGTCCCAAACCAGGCGCTCTACCAAGCTGAGCTACTTCCCGAAAAATAGATGCACCATGTAGGGTTCGAACCAACAACCTCTTGATTCGTAATCAAGCGCTCTATCCAGTTGCGCTAATGGTGCATAACATGCCGAGGATCGGGCTCGAACCGATACGGACAAAAATGTCCGCGGGATTTTAAATCCCGTGCGTCTGCCAATTCCGCCACCCCGGCAGAATATGAAATTGTATAAAAATAAAAAGCGGAAGACGAGATTCGAACTCGCGACCCCCACCATGGCAAGGTGATGTTCTACCACTGAACTACTTCCGCATTATTTATGCCGACTAACAGATTCGAACTGTTGACCTCATCATTACTAATGATGCGCTCTGCCAACTGAGCTAAGTCGGCATATTGACTTGACAAATGCAGGCGATGGGGCTCGAACCCATATGTCCAAAGGACACAAGATCCTAAATCTTGCGCGTCTACCAATTCCGCCACGCCTGCATATCATGGCAACAAGTCATATTCAACTTAATGAGCCGTAAGGGATTTGAACCCTTGACCCTCTGATTAAAAGTCAGATGCTCTACCAGCTGAGCTAACGGCTCATAAAAATATGGAGGATATCGGGCTCGAACCAATGACCTCCTGCTTGTAAGGCAGATGCTCTCCCAACTGAGCTAATCCTCCAAAATGGAATTATTTTTAACTATCACTTATCAGCGACAGCAATTATTATATTATCACAATGAGAATTATTGTCAAGAACTAATTAATAAACACACCTCGCGCCAACAATTATTAATATACTAGTCTTTTATAAAAAATGCAATACATTATCAAGAAAATTAATTTTTAGAACATATGATCCTTAGTAATCTTCTTGATACCGTGCATGTACGGCTGCAAAACCTTAGGTACGTCAATCGTGCCGTCTTCGTTCTGATAATTTTCCATAATGGTGGCAACCGTTCGGCCCACGGCTAAGCCAGAACCGTTCAAAGTATGAACGTACTGCAGCTTACCGTTCTGATCACGGTAAGTAATGTGGGAACGGCGGGCCTGGAAATCACGGGTGTTCGAGCAGCTCGAAATTTCACGGTAACAATGCTGACCCGGCATCCAAACTTCTAAATCATAAGTCGTGGCGGCAGTAAAGCTCATGTCAGAACTAGTTAAACGAATTACGTGGTACGGAATCTTTAATAACCGTAATAAGCGTTCGGCTTCGTGAGTGATTTCAGCCAAAGCGTGCCAGGATTCGTTCGGCTTCGTGAACTGAGCCAATTCAACCTTGTTGAACTGATGAACCCGAATCAAGCCACGGGTATCACGGCCGGCACTTCCCGCTTCGGAACGGAAAGCCGGACTCAAAGCGGTGACCCGGATCGGCAACTGATCAGCCGGTAACGTTTCACCGCGGTAATAGTTAATCAACGGAACTTCAGCCGTTGGAATCATGGTCAAATCGGTGCCTTCACATTCGTAACCGGCGTGCTTTTCCAAGAACTTCGGAAACTGACCGGTTCCGTACATCGAAGCGGAGTTAACCATGTACGGCGGTAAAATTTCTTTATAACCGTGACTGGTGTTCTGATCCAAGAAGAAGTTATACAAAGCACGTTCTAACAAAGCACCTTCGCCAACGTAGTAAACGAAACGGGCACCGGAAACTTTAGCACTTCGTTCGAAGTTCAAGATTCCCAGGTTTTCACCTAACGTCCAGTGATGCTTCGGCTGAAAACTAAAGTGGGTCGGTTCACCGATTCGGCGAATTTCTTTAGCACCCTTTTCGGTCGAGCTAACCGGAACGTCATCGGCCGGTAAGTTCGGTAAGTGATCGGCCACGTTCTTTTCGGCGGCGTGAACCTTATCGAACTTCTTATCAAAGCCTTTAATTTCACTGCCGACTTTTCGCATCTTCTGAATGACCGGCTTGATATCCTTACCGGCCTTCTTCATCTGCGGAATCTGCTTAGAGACCTTATTTCGTTCAGCCTTCAACTTTTCATCACGAACGATTAGCTGACGACGCTGGTTATCGTAATGAAGTAATTCGTCAACTTTCTTACCCGGAACGTTACGGGTAGCTAATTTTTTCTTGATGTATTCGGGATGGTTCCGAATTAATCGCATGTCTAACATGTTAAAATACCTCCTAATGAAAGCAAAAAAGGCCCTCGTCATTGGGACGAAGACCTTTTAGTTCGCGGTACCACCCAAGTTCTCAAACTAATGAGCAACTCGAAAGCGATAACGGAACTGCCGGACAGCTTTTCAGCCGCCTACTTAGATATACCGGAACTTTCGATCAGCGGATCTCACCTAGCCCGCTTCTCTTTAAATCTACTTAATAAGTACATCTTGTATTTTCTCAATGATTTTCAATTCAACTTAATAATATTACAAATTAATTATGAAAACGATTCTTTAGTAAAACCTTTTGGGAAGCTACGTTATTATCAACTAACGCCACCAATCTTTAACGTAGGGTGCGTCTTTAACCGTCTAATCAACATCCCCATCGCTTTCGTCATGTAACCGTGACTTTGGTAATTCGGCAACATTAAATCAGCGATTTCAAGTCGGATATAATGAAATCATCCCGATCATTTTGAAACCGAGCACCCTTCGCAATCGACGGACTACTAATCAATCGATAGTAAGTTTTAAAATCACCCGTACGTAACGGACGTAGCGCTACATTAGAGATAGACGTCAACTTCCTTGATAAGTTATAATTAATTTAATCAATAACTGAAATTCTTGAGGTGGTCAATCAATGAAAATCATAAAAACTAAACTTTTAAAAAATTCCCAGGCCTATCTAAAAGGATACATCAGAAAAGTATCCGGCCATCATTATTCTACCCGGGGGCTCCTTCACCCACATTAAGCCCCAGCAAGCCGAAAGCTTCGCCATGGCGTTTACCGCTTTAGGCTACCAGAGCTTCTACCTTCGATACAGCTTTCAGCAGGAACATCGACCGCTATATCCCTATCCGTTGTTAGAACTCTGCCAAGCCATTAAATACGTTCGCCAGAACGCTGAACGGTGGCACATCGATCCGAACGAAATCGTTGTGGCTGGGTTCAGCGTCGGCGGACACGTCGTCAGTCTTTTAAACGATTTTTACGACAGTCCCTGGTTTAAAGAAAAGACCGGCTTAACCGACACGAAACTGATTAAACCTAACGCCACCATCCTCGGGTACCCGGTGATCGATCTTCGAATGGGCTTCCCGGAAAAGTTATCCACTGCCAAGAGCTGGATCGATAACCTCCGGGAATTTCGGGCTGAATACCACGTAACCGACACCAACGTGCCGACCTTTACCTGGGTAACCGCCGACGATAATTTCGTACCCAGTCAAAACGCGATGGTCTACGCTTACGAACTGAATAAGCACCACATCCCGAGCGAATTCCACATGTTCTATCACGGGCCGCACGGCTTAGCGCTAGCCAACCGGGTGACCGCATGGACGCCGGAGACCGACGACCCGCACGTATCCCGCTGGGTCCCGATGGCCGACGAATTTTTACATTCCATTTTTAAAAAAAAAGGCGATTCTTTAAAAAGATCGCCTTTTAATTTTATCTAATTTAGATATACGAATGATTAGTCAACGGCCACTGCTTCAAGCGCGGCGCGAACTTAATGTAAAGCCATTCACAGATCTGCAGCCATGCATACGCCATCGCAACCGCACCGAACGTATCGGTCGGATAATGGGCGTTCAGATAAATCCGGGCCATCATGACGAGAATCAGCCAGACGGCAGCGACGATATATGCTACCCAACGATATTTAGCGTCTTTAATTTGCGGAATTACCACGATCCACAGAACGCTAATGACCAGAAAAGTACTAAAGACGTGGCCGCTCGGAAAACTATAACCGGTATCAGCGGCCGGATGTAAAGCCGGCCGCGGTCGGCTAACCAAATGCTTGATCAGTTCATCGATCACGTCACCGCCAAAGACGGTCCCCAGCGCCCACAGCGCTTGAATCTTATACTTAAAGCCCCACAGCAGGAACGCGATTATCAAAATCCAGAAGACTCCGGCCTTGGGACTGTCCAGAAACGATACGAATACGTACCAGGCGTGAATTAAAACGCCTTCGTGCTTCTGAACGTCACCGGTAATCGATAAATCTATAAACTGCAAATACTGCGAATTACCAATCACGGGGATCGTAATCAAAAGCGAAATAAAGAGTGCCAGGACAAACCGAAACGGTCGGCTGTATTCTTTATCAAATAACATTATCAATTAGACCCTTCACTAATTTCGGTTGATTTAATTTTAATTTATTACTTATTAATTATACCACAGGTTGGTATAATAGGAGTAACTCATGTTATTAGGAGGTTCAATATGTTCGCCGTCCAAATGATTTTTATCGGGATCTTCGCCGGAATCGCCGGCGCGATCCTGGGCCTCGGTGGCGGAATCATCGTCACCCCGATCCTGACGTTAGCTTACGGACTACCCATTAAATACGCGATCGGCGCCAGTATCATCGTGGTCATCGCCACCAGCTCCGGTGCCACCATTTCGTATCTAAAGGATAACGTCCTAAACCTGCGGGTCGCGATGTTCCTGGAAATCGCCACCACCATCGGGGCCGTCGCCGGTTCTCTACTGACCGGAATCCTTAATCCCAAATATTTATACGTTCTGTTCGGGCTGCTGTTAGTCTTCAGCGGCTTTAACATGGCCAAGAAAGTTAAAGGCCGTCAAGATAATCTTGCTAAGCATACCGATAAAATCGCCCACCAACTAGAACTGGACAGCAGCTACTATGATAAGGCCGCCCATAAGAAAATCAACTATCAGGTCACCCACGTACCCAGCGGCTTCGCCGTTATGTTCGGTGCCGGACTCGCCAGCGGCTTGTTAGGCATCGGTTCCGGAGCTTTTAAAGTCATCGCCATGGACACCTTCATGAAGATGCCGCTAAAGCCGTCCAGCTCCACCAGTAACTTCATGATGGGCGTTACCGCAGCCGCCAGTGCTACCGTCTACTTCTTTAACGGTTCCATTCAGCCCCAGATCGCGGTCCCGTTAGCGTTAGGAATCCTGGTGGGCGCCGTCGCCGGATCCAGAATCATGCAGCACCTGCCGGCCAAATGGATTCGAATCGTCTTCGTACCGATCCTGTTTTACATCGGAATCGACATGCTGTTACAAGGATTCGGGGTGAAACTATAAAATGAATCAACTAGATCTTCAGCGTGAAAAACGCATTCAAGCTAAGATGAATAAAATCGAAATCGTCATCGGCAATCTGCTGCGGGCTGGAGTCATCGTCAGCGCCGTCATCATGATCATCGGCTTTGCCCTTTTGATCATCACCGGCAAGACCGGCTATCCAGCCGGATACCATCCCCATGATTTTAAACAGATCTTTACGGGCATTGTGGATTTAAAGCCCTACGCCATTATGATGCTAGGGATTTTCTGCCTGATCTTAACCCCGGTCCTCCGGGTCCTAGTGTCAATCTATTCCTTCTATAAAGAACATGACTACCTATACGTTTACATCACGAGTTTCGTCATGATCGTGTTGGCCTTTAGTTTCTGGCTAGGTATTCATAAATAAACTTAATCAAGGTACAAATTAAAAAGCTGCGATCGAATTACAATTCGCAGCTTTTTACTACTGATATTATATTTTTATTTTTTGAGGCCGAATAAAGATGTAATGGGCCGCTTTATAGCCAATCGTTAACTTTGTATGATCAGTCAGGTTATGAACGGTCACGGGGCCTTCAAACGGTGAATGGCTAACTACGTGGAGAACGTCACCGATATCTAATTTAATGTCCCCTAAATAGGTCAATAAATCATGGTTATCAATGAAGCGATCCACCACGACCGTCTGACCGTCCTTTGCATTATTCAGGACAACGTGACTTTCTTTGCCATAGTGACCGTCTTTACCGGGAATCACTCCACCATGCGGACAGTGATTTGGATAACCCAGCCACTTATCCAGGGCCTTTAAAAGCTTCGGACTGGTAACGTGCTCTAGGACGTCGGCTTCCTGATCAACATCACTTAATTTAAAGCCTAGCTTACGGACCAGAAAGACTTCCCAGAGCCGGTGCTTCCAGATCAAGACCTTGGCCAGACGACTACCTTTCGGCGTTAAAGTGACGCCTGAATAAGGCTCGTGCTTAACCAAACCGTCGTGTAGAAGCTTATTGATCATTTCGGTTACCGAACCGGCCGCGATGTTTAAGCTAATCGCGATCCGTTTGTTAGAAACTTTCGCCCGGGTACCGCCGAGTTCAAAAATTATTTTTAGATAATCTTCTTTAATCGGACTCATGGTCATATCTCCAATTTTTTCAAAAATCCGTTTTACGTTTACTGCTCTAAAAGATATAATTAGATTATACAACAATCATTTAGTATAATAAATGGTGGACTATAAGTATAAAATTATATAAATTACTTTGAAAGGAAGCATCTCATGAGTAAGCTCGTCAAATTTGATCAACTTAGCGATCAAGCCAAGAAAAAAGCCATCCTCGATTTTGCGAAATTCTACGTTCCGCAATACCGATCCGAAAACCTTGAAATTATCGGCTCATATGATCATACCGGACTCATCTGGGATATCAACCGCGATATCTGGGATAATAAATTTAATTCTAAGAAAGACGTTATCAAGATGTCTGCTCATGATCGTCCGAAACACTACGGTAAATTATTAGATAAAATGGACCAGAAATTCTACGAAAACGGCAATCCCGAAAAGCCGTGGAAAAAATGGTACCATGACAAGTACTTCAGTATCGAAACCGGTTTATAATTACGAAATAATCTCAAAACTAAAATAACGTGGATCCTAGTAAGTTACTAAAGTTCACGTTATTTTTTTATCTTTAATTTTATTAAATTTTAAACGTCATGATAATGACCGTTACTGTAATTATAGAAATGCTCCTGACGACCACGGTTAACTTCGGCTTGTAGAGTCACGTGATCGATATGGTATTTCTTATGCAACAGCTCGTAAATCGGGTGATACGTCTTTTCGGCTTCACTAATTTTCATATCCCGCATGTTAATGTGGGCTGAAAAGATGATGCTGTTTTCATCAATTAACCAGATATGAACGTGGTGAACCCCGGTAATTTCTGGTAACCGAAGTAAATCCCGCTGAATCGCGTTACTGTCGATCTTAGGTGCACCCTGCATTAAGATCACGATGGTCTTCTTAATAATCGGCCAAGTCTCAGCCATAATGTATAAGGCCACCCCCATCGTCACGAGGGGATCCATAATGTACCAGCGATATAACTCAATTAAAATTCCGCCGACGATGATGCCGACGGACGATAGCGTATCACTTAATAAATGAAGATACGTCGCTTTGATGTTTAAATTATGTTTTGAGCCGTGGTTCAGCAAGACGGCGGACATTAAATTAGCGACCGTTCCCACGGCGGCCACCAAGAACATTAGTTCACCGTTGGTGTGCTCAGGATGAAATAAGCTTGTAGCCGCTTCCACGATCAAAATCGCCGAAATGATCATTAAAAACGTGGAATTAACGAACGCCGAAATAATCTGGGCTCGTTTATAGCCAAAGGTCTCGTGACGGGTCTGGGGCCGAAAACTAATCCGGTGGGCGTAGTAACTTAGCACGACCGAAGCGGAATCGCCTAGGTTATGAAAACCGTCAGAAACCAGCGAAAGACTGCCGGCTAACGCCCCGCCGGCAAATTCCACGACGGTAATGACGACGTTCAGGATCGTTACGAATAAAAATCGAGTCCCTGTCATCTGATCTTTGGAATGCACATAATCGCCTGCTTTCTTTTATTTGGGACTATATTATGACACGTTAAAAATTATTTTTCTACATGAGCTAACTTATTTTAATCCGACGTAACGATTCGCCAGTCCCCTTCGGCAGCTTTGGATATCAAATTCAGAAAATGGGCCGCGTGCAGAGCCCGCTTGGGAGCGTGCCGATAAAGATGATTCAAGCCTCGGCCGGTTACCATGGGTCGACTTAAACGAAAGTCACCCTTCTTTAAGTGGCCTTCGGAAAACGCGATCACGGTCTGGCCCGATTTAATTTTCGTTACGATGAAAAACAAACTGTATTGGTCGTTCTTTTTCATGTAAGCGGGCATCGCCCAGATACCAGGAGCTATTTCATGCAGCATTTCGTTCATAAATCGATAATCCCGATGATTCTTTTCCGTGACCGGTTTTCTTAAAACGAATAGCATTCGGTTAAAAACGGGGTTGCCAATTTCAATGTGATTAAGATCATTCTGCCGGCGCAATTCGGTTAATTCCGTATGGACTTCGCCTAAAATCTGCAATTGCAAGCGCTGAACCTCTAAATTATGCGGTAACTGATCCTGATTTAGATGATCTAGTTTAGCGTGCAGAATCCGCAGTTCGTGTTCCGATTTCAAATTAACGTGATAATCGTTTTCAGCCGATAACCGATCATGGTCGGCGGAACGGTTCTGGCTCATCATAATGATCGGCGCCTGAATCGCGGAAATACAGCTCAACGCTAAATTCAGCAGGATATACGGATACGGATCGAAATGAATCCCGAACAACGCCATCCCGTTAATGATCATCCAGATCAGCAGAAAACCGACGAAGAGAAAGATAAAGCCCCAGCTACCGCCGAAGTGGGCCACGGCGTCCGAGACCTTCTGGCCAAAGGTCTCGCGCTTCTGCAAGGCCTGGTTAACGTTGGTAATGGCGTAGTCATCATTATTTAGAGCCCGGGTCAGTTTACGATTAATCTTGTGGTTTCGTTTTGTATCCCGGTTCAACATCCGATTAACGTCGAGGACTCGATAATGCAGCAAATGTTTAGCACAGATAAAATCAGTGTCCTTAGCGTAATGATAATCATATTTAATCTGATTTCGCATCGAGGGCTTCAGTTCCTTTAGAAACATCCCGTCGGTCACGTAATATTTTTTACCGTCCACCAGGCACTTTACAAACGGATCAGGAAATTCAAGATCCCAAGCATGCAGCGCCTGTCGCTTAATTCCCCAGTTCATCGGTCCACCGTATAAGTGGTCGCCCACCAAGGGATGACCCCTCTCGGTAAAGTGAACCCGAATCTGGTGAGTCCGTCCGGTATGCAGACGGGCTTTGATCAGAGTGAATTTTGGATATTCTTTTACCCGCCAGTATTCCGTCCACGCAAACTGACCGTCAACCATTTTATGACGGCGAATTTCGTTAGGTAATTTACCGATTGGCATCTTAATTGAGCCGTGAGCCGTCTTTAAATGGCCTTTGATAACGGCCAGGTAAACTTTTTTAATCTGCCGGGAAGTAATCAGCTGGTTGGCGAGACTATTGGCAAAACGGTGCTTAGCCACCAGCATTAACCCGCTGGTGTACATATCCAGTCGGGTGATCAAATGCGGCCGCAAATTCGGCGAATGCTCCGCGATTAAATAACCCTTTAATCGGTTGACCACCGTATCGGTTCGGTTATGCGGACCGGGAACCGACGTCAAGCCCGCCGGCTTATTAAGCACGATCCAGTTATCGTCCTCGTAAACGATATTTAACGGACGATGACTGACGGCCACGTGCGGATCTGCCGGTTCGGGCGGGATCTCGACCGCGGCTTCGTCACCCATCTTCATGGGCTGGCTGGTCAAAATCCGGTGATGATTTAGATAAAGCTTGCCGTGATGCTTAATCGACGTAAAGATCCGGTGGCTGATCCCGCGATGCTTTAAAAATTTCTTAACGGCAATTCGTTGAAACTGCCGATTCGTCCAGGAATACTGCAAACGTTTATTCTCCTTATTCACTATAACTTAATACTTACGTAAATAAACCTTATCAATCCGGTGATGATGCGTCTTATGAATAATAAAATCAGCGCGGGAACGGGTCGGCAAAATATTTTCCTTTAGGTTCGGCAGATCGTTTTGATCCCAAACCCGCTTCGCCATCTTGATCACGGCTTCCGGTTCCGAATGCGCATAATGATAATAATAATTCGAGGGGTCCTGGAAAGCGGTCTTCATCAATTTTTTAAGCCGGGTCAGGTACCACTGCTCGATTAAAGGTGCCTTAGCGTCGATATAAATCGAAAAATCGGTAAAATCACTGACGTACAGCTGCTGATTGCTCGGTAGCTGAAGGACGTTGATCCCTTCAATGATCAAAACGTCCGGCCGATCGACGATGTCATAACGGTGCGGAATCACGTCGTAGACCTGATGAGAATAAACCGGCGACTTAACCTCCCGCTTACAGGTCTTGACGGCGTTCAGAAATTTAATCAGCGCCGGCATGTCATAGGTCTGCGGAAAGCCCTTGATCTTCATCAAGTGCTTCTTTTTCAAGACCCGGTTCGGGTACAGAAAACCGTCGGTCGTGATCATCTGAACTTTATACCCTTCAAAGAAATGCGATAACAGAACTTCTAACAAACGGGCCGTGGTCGATTTACCGACCGCAACGCTGCCCGAGATCCCGATAATGAACGGGGTCCGCTGGGCCGGCCGCTGCAGAAACATCGCTCGGGTGTCGTGCCAGGTCTTAAAGTTATCCATCCGCATCCGCAGCAGATGAACCAGCGGAATGTAAATGTCCTGTACGTCCTGGAGCGAGATCCGGTCGTTAAAAGCTTTGATCTGCTGCAAACTCTTGTCAGTGATCGGCACCGACCTGCCCTGATAGAAGTTACGCCACTGGTCTTTCGAGTACATAAAATAATTAGTGGTAAAGCTGCTTCGGAATTTTCTTGAACAGCGGTGACAGATCGTGGATACTGATCACGTCCAGACGGTGCATCGCCCGGGTACAGATGGTGTAGGCCAGCTGACGGTCGTGGTCGCTCGCGTAATTATGCCGGGAAGCGTCCAGCATGATGACGGCGTCGAATTCCAGGCCCTTAGCTAAATAAGCGGGAACGATCAGAACCCCGCTGGTCAATTCCTGATTTTCGGACTGGATCAAGTGAACCTTAACGCCACGCTGCTTTAACTGACGATTCAATAACCGGCACTGTTTTAAGTTCTTACCGATCAGCGCCGTGGTGTGATACTTGCGATCGTGATCGATCATCTTGATCAAGCCCTTTAATTCATGACCTCGGTTAGGCTCGACGGTCACCTTCGGCAAACTGCCCTGCCGAGCAAACGACTGGATCTTCTGGCCGTCGGGCAACAGATACTTGGTAAAATCGGTGATCTGCTGGGTCGAACGGTAGGACTTGATCAACCGAACCTTATGAATCCGGTGGCCCTTAAAGATCGCCTTAAGATCGCCGAACAGATGATGACTGCGCCGATGAGTAAAGATGGCCTGGTTAAGATCGGCCAAGACGGTAAAGCGAGCCTTCGGAAATTCGTAATGGATCAGGGCCATCTGAAAGCCGGTGTAGTCCTGGGCTTCATCGATAAAGATGTATTTAATTTCAGGATGACCTAAACTACCGACTAAGCGATCGTGCAGATACAGATAAATCGAAACGTCCGCCATTGAGATCTGGCCGTAATCCAGATCGTTAACGAATTCTTTTAAGCTCTTCTGCCAAGCAGGATGCGGAACCCCAAATTGTTTTAAGCTAACGTATTTCGGTAACGACTTCAAAAGATGCAGATACTGAAGATTCAAGTTAATGAACAAGCCGCGGGTAATAATGTGCTTAACCCGGCGGAAAGCGCCGATCACAATGTGTTTAGCCAGGAAGCGGTAAGAATTATCGACGTTCTGAAATTCGTTCGGGTGGCTCAACTGAATATAACGAAGCTGCTGACGGTTCATGTCTTCGATCGCGTCAGAAACCCACTTCTTCTTCATTTCGGACTTAATCCGTTCTCGTAATAATCTCAATAAATGATCTTTGGTGGCGTCTAAGCGGTTGCTCAGATCGTAATTCGAATTGAATTGATAATAGACCTTGGCAATCTGTTCTTTAGAAATGAAGACGTGGTGGTTAAAGATAATGTTCTTAAAGTGCATCCCGTGCTGATTCAAATTCTTCAGGTAACGGTTAACCGCGTTAAAGCAGATTAAGCTGTTCTTTAAATTATTGATCCGCTGATCATGATGGGTCAAGTTATCGTCACTGAACCGCTGGGCCAGCGTTTCAACATTAAAGTGCGGAACCCGGTGGTCACTGTATTGATAATAGGTCATCCGCACCATGTTGTGTTCGCCCAGGCTCGGCAAGACGTGGTTAACGTAGTCATTAAACAACTGGTTGGGCGAAAACAGGATAATCTGGCGGGACGTCAGACTGGGACGGTAATGATATAACAGGTAAGCCACCCGCTGCAGAGCCGCCGAAGTCTTACCCGATCCGGCGGCGCCCTGAACGTATAATAAATCGGCGTCGGTATCCCGGATGATCCGGTTCTGATCGGCCTGAATCGTAGTCACGATATTGCGCATCTTCGGCGTTGACTGCCGGCTTAAATTACTAAGCAGCAACTGATCACCGATGGCCGCTTTCGTATCGAAGACGGTCTTAATTTTGCCGTCTTTAATCTGAAACTGCCGCTTTAAAATCACGTTGACGGTCTGCGGTCCGGACGGGGCATGATAAGTCACCCTACCCAGCTTATTTTCGTAATAGATACTGGAGATCGGCGCTCGCCAGTCGTAGACCAAGTAATGACTGCCGTGATCAGCGAACGAAGCCAGACCGATGTAAATGGTGTGGACCTTAGAGCTGTTCGGTTCTTTAAAATCGATCCGGGCAAAGTACGGGTTCTTGGCCAGCAACCGCAGCCGTTTCAAAAAAAACTGCGCTTGATGCCATTCACTATTCAGCTGATCCAGCATCTGCTGCTTCTGACGAACTTCAACGCCGGTTTCCATCAGACCGGAATAGGTCGTGGAACGCAGCCGAACGTCGTTGTAGAAATCCTTTTGGATCACCCGTTCGTTCTTTTCGTCATGATTAATGGTCTTTAGCTGCTTTAGTTCAGCCAGATTAATCTTTTTAATTACCGAATTGAGCCGCTTCTGTTCCGCGGCCTTAATATCTTCTGCCATATATATCTCCCCTAAAATCATTAATGGATAATCCCAATTAATCTTGATAAAATAATAAGTAGTAATCAACGCAGTCAGGAGGCGCTTACATTTTGATCAATATCTTTTTCGTCCGACACGGTCAGACGTATCTCAACATGTACTACCGAATCCAGGGCCTGTGCGACGCTCCGCTCACCGCTAAAGGCGTTGAGGACGCTAAAAAAGCCGGCCAGCGACTCAGCTCCATCAAGTTCGACGCGGCCTACGCCAGCGACCGGCCACGAGCCATTCACACGGCCGAATACATTTTAGCCCGAAACCCGTCCCCGATTAAAGAACCCGTTATCGACAAGGCTTTTCGTGAAGAAAACTTCGGCTACTTCGAAGGCGAAGACGGTGAACACGCTTGGCACATGATCGGCGGACCCGACGGTGAAGACACCTATAACAAGATGATCAATCATTTTGGAATGAGCAAGGTCCTCGACATGATCCACGACGCCGACCCGTTCCACGATGCGGAAAGCAGCGCTCAGGTCAAAAAGCGGTTCGAAGCCGGCCTAAAACGGGTCGTTAGCAAAGCTCACGACGGTGACAATATCTTGGTTGCCGCCCACGGCACCATCATTCGCTGGATCGCTTCCGAATACGGCAATCACATCGACGTCTCCCAATCAACCGCTAACGGCAGCGTTACTAAGATGGTCGTTAAAGATCATCAACCGAAAGTCGTTTACTTTAACAAGACCGATTCGAAAAACTTATAATCTAGCCTAATTTAATTAAATCACATGGCGATTAGTATTTCATTGAATACTAACCGCCTTTTTAGCAGAGGAAGCTTTAATATCTACACTGAATATACCGATCAGCCGACCAAGGTCATTACCATCGGCTTAGATTTAAACGATCCGCATTTTGATTATTCGATCAAAGAGCTTAACGCCCTTACTCAAGCCAACCGCATGCACGTCGTCACCACGGTCGTGCAGAAGCTCGATCACCCGTTCGCGGGCACCTACTTCGGTCCCGGTAAGATCCAGGGGCTTCGCGAGATCGCCAAAGCTCAGCACGCCGACTACATCGTGGTCAACGACGAACTGACGCCCAGTCAGATCCGCAACCTCGAAAAGATGACCGGGACCCCGATCATCGACCGGACCGGACTGATCCTGGAGATCTTCGCCAACCGGGCGCGCACCAAAGAAGCCAAGCTGCAGGTCCGCCTCGCCCGACTGAAGTACCAGATGCCGAGGCTGCGAACCAGCGCCAGCGTCCGTCTGGATCAGCAGACCGGGACCGGCGGTGGCTACACCAACCGTGGCTCCGGTGAAACCCTGATCGAAATGAAGCGCCGGGCTTTAGCTCGTCAGATCTATAACATTCGGCACCACCTAAAGGCGGTCAACCGGACCAAAAAGATCCAGAGTCACCAGCGAAAAGCGATGACCGTTCCTAACGTCGCGTTGGTCGGTTACACCAACGCCGGTAAATCCACGATTCTGAACCAGCTGGTCAAACGCTGGGGAACCAACGAAAACAAACGGGTTATGGTCAAGAACATGCTGTTCGCCACCCTGAGCACCGAAGTCCGTAAACTAACCCTGCCTAATCACCGCCGCTTCATGCTCAGTGACACGGTCGGCTTCGTCAGCAACCTACCTCACGAACTGATCAGCGCCTTCCGTTCGACCCTGTCCGAAGCGGCCAACGCGGATCTGCTGATCCAGGTGGTTGACTATTCCGATCCCAACCGGCAGCTCATGATGCAAACCACCATGAAGACCTTAAACAAGATCGGGATTCACGGAATTCCGATGATCACGGTCCTTAACAAAGCGGATAAAGTCGGCAAGAACTATCCGATTCAAGAAGGCAACGATTTGATCATGTCCGCACAAGATCCGACCAATCGATCGATTGATGCCTTAGTTAAAATGATCGAACACCGCATCTACCGAAATTACGTTACGGCAACTTTTCTGATTCCTTATAAGCAAGGTCAGATCATCAGCTACCTCAATACCCACGCTAACGTTTTACAGACTAAATATTCAGCAAAGGGAACTCAAATAAAAGTTAATTTACCAAAGCCCGTGCTGAACCGGATCAGCCGATATCAAATTTAACTCAAATCGGTATTAAACCCCGTCATATCGCATGTTCCACAACATATGGGACCTGGAATTGACTTATCCCCTAGCTATGGTATTATTTTAATTGTCATTTGAAATTCATATCACAGTTTTAAAGATTCAGGGGTGCTTAACATGACGATTATTTCCAAAAAAGGTTTCTGCCCAGGCTGCATGATGACCCAGAAGGTCTTAGACGCTAAAGGCGTTAAATATACCGTTAAACACATCGATTCCGAAGCGGAACGAAATCATATCCTGGATTTAGGTTTCCGGAGCTATCCGATCGTTGAACCGAACGATAAGATCGATAAAGATACTTTTTGTGGTTTCCGTCCCGAAAGATTAAAAGCTTAATTAAACAAAATATAAGCCATGACGTTAAATTAAAACGCCATGGCTTTTTTGCAGAAAGAAAAATTCATATGGATTTAGCTTTATCCGAATATCACATCATTATTCTGAAGCACTCCCAAGATCAATATACCGTCCTTACCCATCATCTAATCTGAGTAACTGCTACTTCGTGTGGGCCGATCAATTTAAAACGCCTTTTTTCTTTTCCTCATTTTTCGTTCAAATCGAATGTTGACTTGTAGACGATACGGTTCGCCGGGCTTATAAACTCGCGAGCGGCCCATGAACTGATAAGGGCCACCCACTAAAATAACGGAGGTTAAAACGGGCTTCCAGGCATGCACGTGCCGATCAACATCCTGAATCGACTGCAGACCGATTCGAGCAATTCGACCGACGTAACGTTCGTGAACTGCGTCGACGCCGGCAAAAATCCGCCATAAGGCCCCAGCTCCGATGGCGTAAACGGGACGATGATGATCACGCTTTAAACGCCGTAACAGCTGACGACCGTTTAAGCCAGCGTAGTCGGTCCGTAAATTACCGGCCTTCATTAAATCACGAACTAATGCGTTTAGATTCCGACGTGAACGGTTAGCAGCTTCGTTAAACTGCTTTAAACCTAATTTTTTCTCAATCCCGGGTGACACGTCCAACGGTGCCTCTCGTTTTAAGAAGTAATAATAAAAATTAATGTATAAAAAGTAAACTAAGGCTAACGAAGCCAGCAGAATCAGGGCACCGTGGATAAAAAAGCCGTTGGTAATAAAGCGGCCGCCGGCGTAAAACAAATATAGATCACCTAAAATGCCGACGATGATATACACCTGATTGAGGACTTTATTACCCCGATTCCCGATATTAAAGAAGCCTAAATAATTCAAGCCCTGGCTTAGTAGATTTAGAAAACTGAACACGGTGTCACCCCCTACTGATTATTATTATGATCTTTATCATTTGGTGGTTATTATTAACGACCCGCGTTTGACGAACCGGCGCACCTTCGTTAGTATGCGTGACTTTATTTTCAAAAACGTTCGATGCACCCAAGATAATGATCAACGATAAAATCGCAAACGGTGTAACGAACGGTGGCGTACGATGCATTTTAATCATCTCGTAATTAGATTAAGCCTAATTGCTTCTTAACGGCGTGATCAGCATCGTAAAAGACATCCCGCTCGTTATCGTAATAGAAAGTGTGGTAAGCGTTGCGGAAGTCGAACCAGCCGTAATCCATCACCTTTTTTTGCGGTGGGGTAACGATCACGTGGGATTTAACCCGGGCTAAAAAGATTTTAACCAAACGCTTACCGCCCCGATTAGGCTGATAAGTTAACGATTTACAAAACGGTAGTTTAATCTTCACGTCTAAATTAGTCAATTCTTTAGCACTCGATTCGGCAGCTGTTTAAAAGCGTTCTAGATCTTTTGGACTTCGAACCGTCTTTAACGGACCTTTCGGAAATTCCCATTCACCGTTGTTACGGTGGATCAGCAGATAATGCGGAAAACCAAAGACCTTTTGATAAACAATGACGCCGCCTTCTAACTTTTCGGCCATAATTAGCCTCCTCAAATACAAATTATACTCGTTTCACATTTATTAACAATTTAAAGATTTGTACAATATTAATCAGGAGGGATTTATATGCACATGAAGAATCATCAATACGCAATTGAACCCGTCAAATTTTCGCAAATGATTCATGAATTAAAAATTATCCACTTCTATAAGAATTCAATGAATAAGTTATCCCCTGTTCAGCTATTTAAAAACTTATTGTTCAAAGCTTTCGTTAACGACCGAAGTCAAACTTTAAAAATCCAGCGACTTCATAATCTCATGGCGACCCCCCATCAATCTGCGGATCAGTATTTAAAGGCCACCCAAAATTTATCCACAACCGCGTTCTACAATGTCGCCTTGCAGCTTCTGCACTTCGAAGTTCATCTCGATTTCGAACTTAATAATCCCCAGAAAGCCATGCAGAAGATGCGGTTACCGATGCCAGCAAAGAAGTCCTGCAGGCCTGGTACTTGCTGCTAAACACCCACACCAAGCGCGGCCAGACCTACCTAGACGACCTAGCCAGCGACGGCTACTACCGGCAGTTCAACGACCTACCCAAGCCGCTCTTCATCGACGGCAAGGCTCAGCCGGTCTTCGACACCAATCATCTGATCCACGAAGTCGTCTACGTGGAATCACCGTTGGATACCGATCACGACGGTCAGCGCGATCTGGTCAAGACCGACGTGATCCGGCCCAGTGAAACTAATCACGGACTTAAAGTTCCCACGTTATTCACCGCCAGTCCTTACAATATGGGGACTAACGACCACGACGGTCAAGTTATGACCCATAACGTCAACGTCCCGTTAAAGCATAAGCAACCAAATCATAATACCTATCAAGATATTGAAGCCCACGTTGACCCGACTAAGAACCTTCCCAAACCCCGAACGATTAAAGGCCATGCTAAACGACCGGAACAGTCGTTTCATCACGAATGGACCTACACCATGAACGACTACTTTCTGGCCCGCGGCTTTGCGGTCGTCTACTCGGCCGGGATCGGCACCCTGGGCTCTCAGGGTCTGAAGACCACCGGCGACCCCGCCGAAGTCATCAGCGCTAAATCCGTAGTCGAATGGCTAGCCGGCGACCGAACGGCCTTTACCGACCCGATAAGCCACGTCGCCGTCAAGGCCTGGTGGTCGAACCGTAACGTCGCCATGACGGGCCGCTCCTACTTAGGTACTTTATCCACAGCCGTGGCGGCCACCGGAGTCAAAGGCCTCAAGACCTGCATCGTCGAAGCCGCCATCTCCAGCTGGTACGACTACTACCGAGAGAACGGCCTAGTCTGCGCGGCCGGCGGTTTCCAGGGTGAAGATGCCGACGTCTTAGCCGAAGAGGTCTTCAGCCGACAGAAGCGGGCCGGGGACTATCACCGCATTAAGCCCCTGTGGAAAAAACAATTAAAAAAGATTAATCATGCACAGCATCGGGACACCGGTGCTTACAACCCATTCTGGGACGCCCGTAACTACCGCAAGAATCTAAAGCACACTAAAGCCGACCTGCTGTTCGTTCACGGATTAAACGATATCAACGTTAAGCCGTTTAACGTCGAACGCAGCTGGAAAGCCCTAAAGAACGTTCCCGTCACCAAGAAGTTAATCCTGCACCAGGGTCAGCATATCTACATTAATAATTTTCAGTCGATCGACTTTACCGACATGGTCAACCTGTGGATAAGTAATAAATTATACGGTGTGGATAACTCAGCCGATCAAATCATCCCGCCGGTCACCATTCAAGACAACGCCAAGCCGGAGACGTGGCATACCTTCAATGACTGGTGTAACAGTCATCATCACATCACCTATTATTTAAATCATACACCGTTAGATCCAGAAAGTTATTCACAGGCTCCGCAGTCTTACCACGACTTTGTGGATAAAAAATCATTCCATCAATACTGCCACCACTCAACAGCTGGTACCACGATTTGATGAGCAATAAGACATCCCCGTTAACCGGGACGAGACTCATCTATAAGACCGCACCGGTCAAGCATGATCTTTATATCGACGGCAACGTCCGCGTCACCGCCCGAATCAAGAGCAGCCAAAACGTGGGTTTGCTCAGCGCCATGCTAGTCGACTACGGAAAAGCAAAACGGTTAACCATCTCTCCACAGGTTATCGGTCCCCAAGCAATTTATCAAGGCTACCACTGGCGAAAGGACGACCTGAAAGAATTCAAATACCAGAAGAACCCGACCCCGTTCAAGAAGATCGTGGTTGCCCACATTAATCTTCAGAATCGGCATCATAGTTACCGGGTCGACGATCTGCAGCCTAACCGGTACGTTACCGTCAGCTTTGATCTGCAGCCGACCTTCTTCCATCTGCTGCCGAAGCACCGCTTAGGCCTGATCCTCTTCGGGACCGACTACGCCCGCACGGTGCGCGGCAATCAGCACATTAAATATACGATTGATCCGAAACATTGTAAACTAATTGTCCCAATTTATCGTAAATAAATGTTATTATAAAACAATTAATCATTAAAAAGGAGATTAATTATGCGAACTGGAACTAAAATCATTACTTTAGATAACGGCTACCACCTCTGGACCCACACGTCCGGGCACGGCCACATTCATTTATTAGCATTGCACGGCGGCCCCGGCGGAACTCCTGAATACTGGGAAAACGCCGCTCAGGAATTAAAGAAACAGGGCTTGGACGTCCAGGTCACCATGTACGACCAGTTAGGCTCGTGGTATTCCGATACGCCCGACTTAAGCAATCCGAAGATCGCTAAGCGGGTCCTGACCTACCGCTACTTCATCGACGAACTAGACGAAGTCCGCCGTAAGCTGGGCCTGGATAACTTCTACCTGATCGGCCAGTCCTGGGGCGGCCTGATGGTCCAGGAATACGCCGCCGATCCGAAGCTGCAGAAGCACCTCAAGGGCGCCATCATCTCGTCCATGGTCTCCGACATTGACGACTACACCAAGCACCTGAACCAGATTCGGGATCACGCCTTACCAGCCGACGACGTCGCCTACATGAAGAAGTGTGAAAAGGAAAATAACTACGATAACGCCCGCTACCAGAAGTGCGTCGACAAGCTAAACCGCGGCTGGATCGATCGGACCTATCCGCCGGCCATTCAGCACTTAGTCGACATCAACAACGAACAGATCTACCACGCTTTCCAGGGTGATAACGAATTCGTCGTCACCGGCAAACTAAAGAGATGGCACTTCACTAAACACTTAAAGGACATTCACGTGCCGACCTTAGTTACCTTCGGCCAGCACGAAAGCATGCCGGTTTCGGCCGGTAAACGGATGGCCCAGATCATCCCGAACGCCAAATTCGTTTCCACCCCGCACGGCGGTCATCATCACATGATCGATAACGCCCCCGTCTACTACAAGCACCTGGCCGACTTCATCCGGCAGGTCGAAAACGGCACGTTCAATAAGTAAATTAATTTAATTCTGATAACAAAAAATTAATTATCGAAAGTTGGTATGTAAATTATTAGCACGTAACATGGCATCCCGGTACTTAGCTTTATAAAAGCCAACCCTAGTCTTTAACTGTTTATAATCCTGTCGCTTCAAAACGACGTAGTTCTTCTTCCATTCCGCAAAGCTGTGGGCATGAACATGCTTATGCATCTTACGGAATTTACGAAAAGCTTCTTCAACGAATTTGTTGCCCTGTAAGTCACTGATCTTATTTTCTAACTTGTCCTTCTGCATTTCTAACTTTTGTAATTCAGCCTTTTTGTCCATTGTTAAAGGCCTCTTTAATTAAACGTGTTCACTCGGCTTATGCAAATTCGGGTTCTGCAAACTAAGTTTTTCAACGTTCAGAACTCGATCACACAAGTCATTATAGAACCCGGTTTCGTGTGATACGATAATGGCGTTACCTGGAAAGTTCTTGATGGCTGCCTTTAACGAAGCTCGGGTTTCGGCATCCAAATGGTTGGTGGGTTCATCCATGATCAGGAAGTTGCTGGGCTTAAACTCCATCAACGACAGCTTGACCTTGGTCTGTTCACCACCGGAGAGTTCCTCCATCGGCTTAATGGCGTTCGCGGAATCCAGGCCGCACTTAGCCAGCTTGGTCCGCAAGACTTTCTGGGTCAAATTCGGAAACTTGCCTTCCATCATGTGCAGCGGCGTTTCGGTCGGATTGGCCCAGACCAGATCCTGGCTAAAGTAATTGACTTTAGCGGACGGCGAGAACTGGGCATGACCGCCTATCGCCGGAATAATGCCCAGGATCGTCTTGATCAGGGTCGACTTGCCGACCCCGTTAAAGCCCTTCAGGCCGATCTTTTCGTCGGTCGTAACGGTAAAGGTGACCGGCGACAGCAACGGCTTGCCGTCGTAGCCCACCGACAGCTTCTTAACCGACAAAGCGTTCTGCGAACCGGTATCGTAGTACGGGAAGTTGAACGACGCGTGAATATCCTTCGACGGCTTGGCGACCTTATGGATCTTGCCCAGCATCTTTTCACGCGACTTCGCCATTCGGGCGTTGGAACCCGCGCGGTTCTTGCGGATAAAGGTCTTGGCCTTGGAGATCTTGACCTGCTGCTTTTCGTAGGCTTTCTTCTGGAACTTCTCCTGGGCGGTCTTTTGCCGCATGGCTTTCTTGAAGTCGCCCCGGTACTTCTTGATCTTACCGAAGGCGATGTTCAGGATACAGTTAGTAATCTTTTCTAAGAAGCCGTAATCATGCGAGATGACCATGAAGGTCCCCGGAAAGTTGTTCAGATAATCCACTAGCCAGCTAACGTGGGCTTCGTCCAGGTAGTTGGTGGGTTCATCCAGTAGGATCACGTTCGGCTTTTCCAGAATGACCTTGGCCAGGATGATCTTGGATCGCTGGCCACCGCTCATCTTGGAAACTTCCTGATTCTTACCGATGTCATCCAGGCCCAGGCCGGTAATCACTTCGTTGATCTTGGTCTCGATGTCATAGAAGTGATGATCCTCCAGAGCTTCCTGGAGCCGGCCGGCCTGCACCATCAGTTTATTATCCGGGTGCTTGGCGTAATCCTTATACAGCTGATTCATCTGGGCATTCATCTGATAAAGCTTGGTGTAGGCCGTGTGCAGGAACTTCATCAGGGTCATGCCCTTCGGAATGTTAACGTATTGATCTAAATAACCGATCTTGACGCCGTTCTGCCATTTGATCTGACCGGTCAGCGGCAGCTCGACCCCGGTGATCAGTTTGATCAGGGTCGATTTACCGACCCCGTTCTGACCGACGACGCCCATGTGTTCGCCTTTGTTTAGGACGAAATTAGCGTTCTTGTACAGCGTCTTATCGGCAAAACTCATGGTTAAATTTTTTACGCTTAAAAGAGCCATTGAATTCCCCTTTACGAAAAACGAGTGTTCTCTATATATATTTTATTTTTTGTATAAAAAAGAACCTACTATAAAGGAAGTTTTACACATGAGAGTACGCGACATCGATCATTTAACGATTACGGTTAAAGACCTAGACCGCACCATGCGCTTTTATCACGAAGTGCTGGATTTACCGGTCGTTAGCTTTACCAAAAAATTATTAACCGTTCAGTTAGGTCACCAGAAATTAGAATTCCGCCAAGCCGACATGAATTATAATCCAAACATCCCACACGCTACGCCCGGTGCTTCAGCATTCTGCATTACCGATAAGGATTCCCTGACCTATACTAAAGAACACCTCGCTAACTACGGCGTTAAAGTCGTTAGGGGACCCGTCGAAGTTCGAGGATCGAACGGACCCATGCGAGCACTTTGGATCTTGGATCCTGATAGCAATCTAATCGAAATCAAAGAAGCTAAACAAACTAAATCGTTTAACTAAATTTTAATTAATTATATAGAAAGTAGCTCAGTCCTTATCAGACTGGGCTTTTCTTGCATTATATCGGTAATTTTGATATAATATTAGATATGCTGTGAGAACAAGTTACAGCATTACAATTAAATATCGAATTGAATTTGGAGGAAAGCTATCAAAGGAGATTTGATAAGTATATGAAAACTAAATCCAAACGTCAGATCGGCCTCTTCCAGATCGTGATGCTGGGCCTTAGCTCCATCATCGGGTCCGGATGGCTGTTCGGTTCCTGGGAAGCTTCCAAAGTTGCCGGACCGGCCGCCATTCTTTCCTGGGTCATCGGAGCGGTCGTCATCGGTTCGATCGCCTTTAACTACATCGAACTAGGCACCATGTTCCCGGAGACCGGCGGAATGAGCCGTTACGCTCAATACACCCACGGATCGCTGCTGGGCTTTATCGCCGCTTGGTCCAACTGGGTCTCGTTGGTTACGTTGATCCCGATCGAAGCCGTCGCCGCCGTTCAGTACATGAGTTCCTGGCCGTGGAGCTGGGCTCACTGGACCCGCGGCTTCATGGCTAACGGTGAGATCTCGAACGAAGGCCTATTCGTGGTCTTCCTGTTCATCCTGGTCTTTACCCTCTTGAACTACTGGTCCGTTAATCTGTTAGCAACCTTTACCAGCTTTATTTCTGTTTTTAAGCTGGTCATCCCGTTACTAACCATTACCCTACTGCTGATCTCGGGATTCCATCCCGGTAACGAAGTCGGTGCTGGCCTAGGTGGCTTCATGCCGTACGGCAGTGCCGCCATCTTTGCCGCGACCACCAGTTCCGGAATTATCTTTTCGTATAACGCCTTCCAAGTCGTTATCAACATGGGTGAAGAAATCAAGAACCCGAAGCGGAACATCCCGTTAGGAATCGTGATTTCGTTACTGATCAGTGTGGTTATCTACGTCTTGTTGCAGTTCACCTTCGTAGGTGTCGTTAAACCCAGCATGGTCGCTAAAGTGGGCTGGCACGGGATTACTTTCCAGTCACCGTTCGCTGACTTAGCCATCATGTTAGGTATCTACTGGTTATCCGTTCTGTTGTATGCGGACGCCTTCGTTTCCCCGTTCGGGACCGGAGTTTCGTTCGTTGCCCAGACCGGCCGAACCTTAGCCGCAATGGTCGATAACCGTCACATGCCGAAGTTCTTAGGCAAGACCAATCCAAAGTGGGGCGTCCCACGAATCGCCATGGCGGTCAACTTGGTCATCAGCGTTCTGCTGGTTGCCTTCTTCCGTTCTTGGGGTACGTTAGCCAGCGTTATTTCAACGTCCACGCTGATCGCCTACCTAACGGGACCGGTTACCGTAGCCACCTTAAGAAATATCGCGCCGCACTTTAAACGGCCGATTCACCTTAAGATGATGAAGTTCATGGCGCCGTTCGCCTTCGTGCTAGCTAGTCTAGCTACCTACTGGGCAATGTGGCCGACCACCGTTAAAGTTATTGGCATTATTCTATTAGGCTTGCCGTTCTACTTCTTCTACGAATGGCGAGTCCACTGGCGAAACACCGGTGCTGAAATCAAGAGCAGCCTCTGGATGATCGTCTACCTGATCTTCATCTCGGTAATGTCCTACTTAGGCAGTAGCAGCTTTAACGGCATCAACGTAATTCCTTACCCGATGGACTTCTTGGTGATCATTATCGTATCATTGATCTTCTATCGCTGGGGAATTTCGAGTTACCGCATTACGAACAATTTAAAGAGTGCTCGTAAGGTTAATAATAAAATTAAAATCAAATAATCATTTTATAAATAAATTATCCCGCTTATTTAAAAGTAAGCGGGATTTTTGTTTACCGTCAGAACTGTGATAATATTATTTTCAACTAAAACGTTACCGTTTTAATTCTAAGCAGCAAAAGCATAATAACCAACAGGCCGTGATCTGTGTTTGGATTTCCGGTCTGATTATCATCACTTTTCTAATCTTAGGCGGAATCAAACTGATTAATCAGCACCAGACCGCCCAGACCGTTACCATAGCCACGTTAGTCGAAACGTATCCAAATCGGATCATAAGCAATCATACCCCCGCAACCGTCATATCATAAGCAACGCTTTGCGTCTGTAAATAACGCCAAAGCTTGGGCCCAGGCTACTCAACAACGCTGGCTACACCAAGGCTACAATGATTATGTCGTCCGCTCTGATGGTCAAGGTAACTATTACTTACAATACACGGCGTTAACGAAAAGAATGTAGCATGAGTGCTACTGAAACTACATTCCAACGCTGGTGCTTCCCTTTATTAATAGTGCCCGGGACGGCGTCAAACGTCTGGGCGAACTATTGCAAAAATACGGGACCGCCCAGAGTAACGGGATCGCCTTTTCCGATAAGGACGAGGTCTGGTACTTGGAAACGGCCGGCGGTCACCATTGGGTCGCCGAGCGGATCCCGGATGACGCCTACGCGATCGCCCCGAATCAGATCATGATTCAGGACGTTGATTTTCACGATCCGGATCACTTTATGTATTCTCTGGATTTACCTAAATTCGTTAAAAAGAATCGTTTGAATCCTGAGAACGGTTCTTATCTTCCCATTATCAAGGGACTCCGTACGATCCAGCTTCGCATATTTTACAGATTCGAAATGACAGTCCATTTGTGCCGTTCTACGCTAACATCAGCCAGACAGCCGCAAATTATCAAATCACGGGAGATCAATTTCAAATTTTAGTTATTCTTAAAGAACGGCTTCCACTGTTTAATAATGGCGTCATCGTTAAAGTCTTTAGCTTTAGCTAAAGCACCCTGGCTCAACTTATCATTTAACTTGTTATCACTCATAATCTTAGCTAAATGATTAGCGGCTTCACGAACGTTGCCCTGCGGAACCAAGTAACCGTTCTTACCGTTATCGATGATGTTATTCGGACCGTAGTTAACGTCATAAGCAACTTCCGGAATCCCGTATTCCAGGCCGTTGACCAAGGACATGCTCAAGCCTTCGCCAAACGAAGTCTGAACCATGGCTTTAGCGTCCTTCATTAACTTATCCTTGCGCTTGCCGATGGCGTAATTAATGAACTTAACGGATTTCTGCATCCCCAGGCGCTTAACGTCCTGCTTCAAGAATTTCTGGTACTGCGGAGATTCGAAGTAGCCCACGATCTCTAACTTCAAGTCAGGAACTCTGTTCTTAACGAAGCTGGCGATCTGAATCAACTGATCAATGTGCTTATCGTGAGCAATTCGACCGATGTACAGAAGATGATTGTCCTTATTGGAAGCTGACTTTAAGGACTTAGCAACCTTCTTCATGTGGTCAATGTCCAATGCGGTATCAGAAATAGCGTAGACCGGAACTTCAGGGAAGAGCCGGTTTAAGTCCTGCTTCTGCTGAACCGTAGGCACGATCAAACCATCGTAATCCTGTAAGTAACGATGGAATAACGGTTCTAAGACCGGGAATAACTTACCTTTAGCACTGCCGGCCATAGCGGCGTTAGTCGTCTGTTCATTATGCAGTAACTGGTACTTGGCATCGGCGTACTTCAGCTTGGCGACGACTCCGGTCAAGGTCGGACGATCGTTGATCACAACGGCCGGGTTCTTCTTCAATAATTCATCCAAGAAGAAGTCGAACATGTCATCTTCGGTATTAAAGCGCCAGTTATGGCCCTTATAGTTCAAGAGCTTGAACATGGTCGGACCCACCTGCTTAGTCTTGTGGTTGATGTACATGTGGGTGATTTCGATGACCGGAACGCCCTTGTAGTTATAGACGATCTCGTCACCGATGGTGCCGTCCGGATGCATGTACTGGGTCTTGGACTTGAAGCCGCGACCGTCCCAGATATCACGGCTGGTAACGTTGCCGAAGTCATCATAGTAGGAAACGATGCCGACTTCACCGACGGTCAACGGGAAGATGTTGACCTTCGCAACGGTTCGCTGACCACGCTTCAGTAACGAATAGTTACTGTTGACCCCGATGATCTTGTCATAACGCTTATCAACCAGGTTAGAGTAACGTAACTTTTCGTGATGATGCGGAACGTGCGTAGTACCCTGGAAGTAATCGTACATGTTGATAATGTCGCTATCTTTTAATCCGTACTTAGCGATTTCCTGGTGCAGGCCCTGGTTGTAATTACGGGTCACGATCTTAGAATCGATGCCGTGATTACGGAAGAGCTTCTGCCGGTTCATCGCGGAAAATTCAGTACCGGAATTAAAAGTAAAAATATTTTCGTTAACGAATAAATATCTCTTACTCATATCTTAATTATCCCTCGATTATGCTTTCGCTTTACTCTTCGACTGCTTAGCCAAGCGCTTTTCTTTGGCTTCCAGCTGACGCGGCGTGCCTAAGCCCTGGCTAATGTCTGGACGGTACTGCTTGTACATAGCAGGCCATTCCTTTTTGGCGGTGTCCAGTAATTTCTTCCAGCCTTTCCAAACGTTAGTTTCACTAAAGCGTTTGGATAATTCGTAGGCGTTATCGGACATCTTCTGTAATAACTTCGGGTGGCTAAATAACTTGACGAAGCGATCGGACATCTGTTTCCAGCCGCCCATCGGAACGATATAACCGTTCTTCTTGTCGACGACTAATTCGTTCGGTCCGTAGTTACAGTCGTAGGTAACACCGACGTCACCTTCGGACTGAGCTTCCATCATGGCTAAGTTAAAGCCTTCCATCATGGATGCTAACGGATAGACCTGACCCTGCTTCTGATATTTAGCAACGTTATTGGTGTAACCGTGTAAATGAACGCGGCCCTTGGTGTTCGGGAATTCTTTCATGGCCTTCTTGATATGCTTCTTGGCGGCGTCATGATTGGAATGATCTAAGTAACCGTAAAGATCGATGCTCAGGTTTAACTTCGGATCTTTCTTCATGGCTAAGCCCATGGCACGGATCACGTCATCAAAACGCTTATCGGCAGCGATTCGGGCGGTAACCACGATGTTACCCTGCTTACGGTCCTTCATCGGGATCCGCTTCTGATCAAAGTGCTTATCAGGAATCACACCGACGGGGATCGTGAACATGTCAACCTGCGGATGGAAACGATGAATGACGTCACGGGTCTGCTTATGAGTCGCAGAAATGATGGCGTCGTACTGGTTAGCGTTAACCAAGCTGTATTCGTAATTATTATTCAAAATGGAAGTGTTCGGCTTAGTAGCGTCACCCGACTGACAGTTATGCAGGTGTAAGACCTTGTAGCAAGGGTTTCGTAAGTACAGTAATTCTTCTTCGTAAACGTCGGAACGGTCCATGATGAAGATGTTCGGCATCTTGGCATTCATGTAGTGATCGTTGACGTCGTTCAAGAACAGACGGATCAATTCACCGCCGGAGGTCAGATTATGAACCTTGCCGTCGGCGTCACGAACTTTCCAGCCGGACTTCTTCATCTTGCCGACCGCGTTCTTGCGGTAGAAGTCTTCGATGGCCGGCTTACCAGCCGGCGTGTACCAGACTTCGGTCCCGATCTTGTTATCAGGAGTGTACCACTGAACCATGGACTTGAAGCCACGGAGGTCGAAGAAGTCGACCCGGTATAAGTTACCGAAGCCGTCAAAGAGTTCAACGGACTGAACCTGCTTATGATCGGAGACGTCCTTGCCAAAGTAATTAACTCGGCCTAATAGGATGTTGCCCTTAAAGACTAAGTAACGATTACCTTTCGGATCCTTCTGGTATCTTAACTGGCCGCGGATTCCGAAATCGATATCCCGAGGCGTAATCTTTTTATTTTTAACGTTAGTAGCGTGCTGAAAATAATCGAATAAACTAAGAATTTCGTTATCATGCATCCCGGCGATGTGCAGCCAGTGATGGATCAACGGATTCCATTGACGAAAGACTAATTTAAAAGGTACCTTATTCTTTCGGAATAGCAGCGCACGTTTTAACTGAGCATGTTCAATTCCGGAATTTTGGGAATTAAAGCCTTCGTTCATGAAAAAATTCATATACAGTTAACCTTCTTTATAATTTCAAATAATAGCTATTTTATATTATAAAATAATCAAGGTTAAAAATCTATACTGGTTTAATAATTATTAAAAATCAAATTTTCAATTTCTTTTAATTTAGAAATTAATCCTTTTTCTTATCTATAAATTGAGCAATTTTCATTATTAATATTAAATGTATTTATTGACTGAATCATTATCAGATAGCATGATTATCCTTTAGAACTTTTATTATCGTTTAAATAATGAAATCACCAGTCATACCATTAATTACATTACCATTTTCATAACGATAAATTAATTTAATTTTTATAGTTATTATGTAGTCTCGTACCTTTAATATAATTAATTCCATTCATTCCATTGATTCCATTGACTAAAGAAAATGTATCTCGATTATTTATCCAGCTGTCAGAGCCATTATTATTTTGATTAGAATTAATGATTGCATATAGCGGATAAGTTGTTAATGTAATGAGTTTAACAATTTGACAATTACCTTAGTGATTATCCTTAGCAACTTTAAATACCGAAACGGCTTCAACCAATGCCAAGATGAACATAAAGATCAAAGCGTGTTCGGCACCGGCTGACCACAAGAACGGGCTGCTAGCGCCACCGGCCATTTCAGCATGAGCGACGATCGCCGAAACGATGGCGGTACTAACGGCACCGGATAACTGCATTAAAGTATTAAAGACGGCGTTCCCGTCGGCCTGACGATGAATTGATAAGCGAGCCAAGCCATCGGTCATAATGTTACCGAAGGATAAGCCAACTCCGATCATGTAGATGAAGTAGAAGCACAGAACCATCCAGTTAGCTAAGTGTTCACCGGTACAGATGAACAGGAACAAGGCAATCACTAATAAACTGGACCCGGTCAAGAGCGGCTTCCGCGGACCGAAGTTATCCAATAAACGGCCGCCGAACGGAGCGAAGACGGCACCGATCACGGCACCCGGTAAACAGAACAAGGCCGCCTTCGTGGCACTCTTGCCGTTAACGATCTGGATGTAGTTCGGCAGAATGAACGAAAAGCCTAAGGTCAGTAGCTGTAAAGCGAAGAAAGCCACGGTATGGCCCGTAAAGTTCAGATCCTTCATGATGTTCAAATGAATAATCGGCGTCTGGATCCGGTCGGAACGGCGGAACAGTAAGCATGCGGCAACTAAACCGATCACGATCGAAACGACAGCGACCGGAACGTTGCCGGTCAAATTACTGAAGCCGAAGACTAAACCGATAAAGGTGATCACGATCCAGGCGATGCTTAAACTATCGATCTTGAACGGCTGGTGATGAGCTTCTTTCGGAATGGAAATCAAGCCCATGATCAAAGAAATGATCAATAACGGCAACAGGAAGATAAAGATAAAGTGCCAGCTCAAGGCATCCGAAACGGCACCGCCGAAGATGGGCCCGACAGCGGGTGCGATCGCGGTGATCAAAGCACCGACGCCCATCATGGTCCCGATCTTGTCTCTTGGAACTTCCGATAGGATAATGTTGAACATCAACGGTAAAGCAATCCCGGTGCCGACACCTTGAATTACTCGGCCGATCAACAAGACCGAAAAGCTGGGAACGGCATAACTTAAGATCCCGTCAACGGCTAAACCGATGATGAAAGCTAAGTTAGCGACCAGGAATAACGACTTGGTCCGAAAATTCTTCTTAAAGATCGCGGATAGCGGAACGATGATGGCCACGGTCAATAGATAAATCGAGGTCATCCACTGGACCGTACCGGTCGAAACCTGGAACTGCTGGCTCAAAGCCGGAAATACGATGTTGGTCGCGGTTTCAACGGCGACCCCACAGAACGACATTAAGCCGGCCGCGATGATCGCACCGATAACTTTCGGTGAAATTCTATCATTTGCAGTATTTTCCAAAATACAAACTCTAAGATCTTTACAAGCGCGTTAGCAGCTTCATCTCAGCAGGTGTAAAACGCTGCTGAACCCGACGCTGCTGATGATGCATATAAGTGGTAATGAAATGCTCCAGCCGTTTCGATTTATGGGTCAAGATCACCTGACGCTGACGAGCGTCGGTCGGACTGGATTTTCGGGTGATCAAGCCCCGCTTTTCCATTCGTTTCAACAAAATGGAAGCGGTCGAACGCCGAATCAGAAATTCGTGTTCGACATCCCGCTGAAAAATCGCTTGATGCCGATGAGTATACAAAAAATCAATCAACGACATTTGGCCCGCCGTCAGATGATACTGACGAGCAAACCGGTTAAAACGCCGGGTCATCTGGGCCGACGTCTTTTTAATTAAACGACCGAAGTCACCCATTCAACCACGTCTCCTTTCAATTCGTTAGTTGCATAACGTTAGAACACTAACAATTATAATAAATAAATTTGACGTTCGTAAGCGGAGGTTTTTATATGCAAATTAAAGTTCCGTTAGACAACGGCTACATTAATAGTAAATACGCTAAAGGCGCCAAACAGACCATCAACGGCAAGCCCAGCATGTCGTTCCCGATCATGATCAGCGGCGTGCCCCACAACGCTAAGACGTTAGCCTTTTGCGTCATCGATTGGGATTCGGTTCCGGTCTGCGGACTACCGTGGATCCACTGGGTCGGTGCTAATATCGATCCGATGACCACATTGATTCCGGGCAACGCCAGCCAGAACGAAGCCGTCAAAATGACCCACGGTAAAAACACCCTAGCTGGAGCCGCTTTCGGCCCGATGGATCCCAAGATCTCTGAACACTACACCGGTCCGGTTCCGCCTGATCAGCCGCATGACTACACGCTATACATGTTCGCGCTAGATAAAAAGCTACCTTTAAAAGACGGCTTCTGGCTCAACCAGATGTTCCATGAGATGAAGGGTCACATCTTAGACCGAGCTAAATTCGTGGTCCCGGCCAAAAATTAAACGTTATCAATTCAATTAAATTATTTTTTATCTATTTCTATTCTTTAGTGTCCAAAACCTCGCTTATCCGATGATGTACCAATATCTTAAGAAGAGAGAACAAACACGAACAAAAAATCTTCTGTATACGACCTATAACGATTTTATTCCTTATGCGCTAACGAATGCATGCACCAAACTTATGTTATTTTAGATAATAGTACTGATAAAAATAAAATTAATGAGATTCGACAAGTATGTAAAAATCATCCTGGTACTGAATGGATAAGAGATGTACCTAATCATCACGCCAAAGCCGGTAATCTGGATAACTATCTCTGCCACGAGGGCAAAGGAACTTATGATTACTTTGTAATCCTGGACAGCGATGAGATGATCCAGCCCGATTTCGTGAAGAACTGCCTTAAATTCTTTTACTACAGTCATCATTTAGGTATTTTGCAATGCAATCACATTAGCGGCCGGAACAGTAACGCCTTTATGGATATTTTTTCTCATTCCGGGAATAGTTTCTGGCCGGTACAGAATGCTGGTGATACTGTAGCGATCGGCCTTGGTCACGGTGTTATGGTCAGCCGGCCTTGCTTTGAAGCGATTGGCAAATTTCCTTATATGGTTGCTGAAGACTTATGCAGTTCATGTGAAGCCTTCTTAAAGGGATGGAATATTAAATTCGCTACGCAAATCTATGGCAACGAAGAATTTCCGGTTAATATGGAAGCTCTAATGACCCGTTCCAGTAAATTCTGTAGCGCCAACTTTCAATTTTTTACGGCAAAAATTAGATTTATTGTCATTCACTTTAAACGTCCCGTTATTCGCTTTTATGTATTTGAGTTTGATCTTATGCAGTATTATTTTTCCGTTAGACCATGTCCAGACGGGATATAATTATCTGATGATCCTACCTACCCTTTTGTGCTACTTTAGCCAGAGTATCTTAAAGTGGTATGAATAATTTAAAATATGTTAATCATCGTAAACATTATTTAAAAAATTTAGAAAATAAAAAGCCTTCAGGAATAATTCCTGAAGGCTTTTTTGTAGTTCTCTGAGTGGACTCCCTGGGAATCGAACCCAGATCAAGAGGACCGAAATCTCTTGTGCTATCCGTTACACTAAGAGTCCATAACTGGTTACATTTATTATATTAACGAAACTTTAAATTAAATGCAAGTTAACTATTTTGAATCGCGATCTGGTCGGCCTGATCTTCTAACTGAATCCGTAAGAACAACGAATTTTTACGGAAACTCTTGGCAAAACTTTTATCTTTCGAAGGTACCTGACCAATTTTAGAATTATTGGTGTTATGAACTTTGATCATATGGGGATTAATCATTTTAGCCGTGTCATAATGACCTTCTTCGGCATCATCTAAATAGATTTGAAATAACTGAAGAACCACGTGACTAATAAATTCGTTCGGATCGATCTTTTTACCAGTTTGCTTTAAATCATTGAGTTTGATCCGGACTTCAGCCATGTTTTCAGGAACTAACTTACTCATCAGGTGAACCTTATGAAAGTCGCTATTATCGGTGCTGGACCCCGGGGATTGCTGATCACATCCCACCTGATCCATCATTTTCCTAAAAGTTCAGCCAAGACGTTACAAATTCAAATCTTTGACCCCTACCCAATCGGGGGCCGAGTTTGGAGAACCACTCAGTCTAAACTCTTAATTATGAACACCATCGCTCAGCAAATGACGATGTTCGATACCCAGAGCTTTAACGGGCCCAATCTATACCAATGGGCTAAAGGGCAGGCCGTTCCGTTTATCGATGGTCAAAACTACCTCAATAAAAACGATTTCTTAGAAATCGTGCACGATCTAAAGCCCAACGATTACACACCCCGCTGTATCTTCGGGGTGTACCTTCAATGGTTCTATCATCAGATCACAACGAACCTGCCTAAAGATGCGGATAAAGTCGTCATGAACTTAGGCCAGCAAGCCAATGACCCGATCGTGATCAGCAGTCCCTTAAGGATTATGCGTTCAAAAACGATTTAAATTACTACGGGGAAGGTTATGCCGAAGACCAAGATTTATCCAAGATCAAGCCCCGCCAAAAGGTAATCCTTCGTGGAATGGGCCTTAACTTCGTTGATTACATGATCCTGTTAACCTCCGGCCGAGGCGGCAAATTCCGAAATCACAACGGCCGTCTAACGTACGTGGCCTCCGGTAAAGAGCCTCGAATCATCGCGGGTTCGATTCGCGGGGTTCCGTACTACCCGAAAGCGAATAACCAAAAGATCAACGGTCACCACGCACCGAGCTTTTTCCTCAATAAAGCTCACGTCAAAGCCCACTTAAATAACCGCAAATTAAGCTACGCGATCTTTATCCATCTCCTTCGCTTAGATATGGAAATGGTGTACTATACCCATTTAATCCCGGCTAATTACCATAATATCGATGCGGATAAATTTAAGCAGGCTTTCAAGTTCTTAACCCGGTTGCCGGACTAAAGGTCACCAATCTTAAAGATTATCGCAATACTTTAATCAAGTGGATGAACACCGTGATCGACGACGCTCAGTTAGGTAACCAGACCAGTTCGTTAGCGGCGGCCCTGGAAGTCATCCGGGACGATCGAACCGCCATTCGTCAACTAGTCGCTCATAACCGTTTTTCAAACAGCGACTACATCGTTCGTTTCTTGCCGTTATTTAATTCGATCAGTAAGTTCCTTTCGATGGGCGCTCCGGTTAAATTTATGAATGAACTGAGGGCCCTAATGCGAGCCCGAATCGTCACGATCTTAGGCCCTCGTATGCACGTCGTCGGCGCTAAGAATCATTTCATGACGGCTTCCTCATTTTATCCGAAAGAAGTCTTCAAAGCGGACGCTTTAATCGAAGCCAAATTACCGCAGCCACGGTTAAGCTTATCGGCCAATCCGTAACGGTCAAACGGTCCGGATCGATACCGCGAACGTTAAATTAGGTACCGATCAAGTAATCGACAAAAAGGGCAAACTTCATCCGCATCTCTACCTTTGGGGCTTAACGACCGAAGGCCTTTACTTCAATACGGCTAACAGTCCGCATCCGAGTGGCCATGATGCTTTACTTCACGCCGCGGATCGAATTACTCGACAAATCCTCGGCCTCAAATTTAAGCCTTATGGTTTAATGTAAATTATTAATACCTAATACTTTTACGATTTAGGTTGATGTAAAGGCCGTGCTGGGTCTTGCTGGGAACTTTAACAATGGTGTAATAGAACTTCTTTTGACCAGCATGTAAACCAATTCCGTTTCCAGCACTATTCTTATAAACGGTCTGTAACTTACGACGCCGGGCTGATCATTACTCAATGTTTCCAAATGGATTTTAAGTTAGGGTCCTTCTTCAGCTGGTCAACGTTGCTGACCAAGATGGAATTACCGCTGCTCGATAATTTTGTTTAAAATCACGCGCTTTGGATTTATCAATCATAACGTAATACTGATGAACCTTTCGATTCGGGTGCTTCTTATTAACTTAGTCTGACTTTCCGTAATGGGATGATGACGACGGGTCGTTTTACCCATCCCGATCAAAAGGACCACTAATATTAAAACTTCAAATAAAGTGATTTCAAAATTATTTTTAGAAACGTTTGAAGTTAAGCCGTGCTTCTTATCATTCATCGCGATTCGAATTAATTTCTTTTTGCGTGAGTGAGCGTTATGAATAATATATAAAAAATAGGCAATTATGATTAGCCAAACAAAAATGCCTAACCAGTTCCATGCTGATGACATATTATTTCATTCCCTTTCCTTTAAGGCTTTTGCATTAATTTATCGATTTCAGTTAAGACGGCTAAAAGTGTATCCGTACTTGGCGTCGTTCAGATAGTCAAAATCGGCGGCTCGATAGCCAAAGGCGGCGGTCTGCCGGCTGCGGATCTTCAAGCGGTCCTGAATGGCTTCCAGATCGCGGCTCAGATCAGATCCGGGCGCCAGGATATAGAAGTGCTTCTTGCCACCCTTGATCAAGCGAATCGAGCGCTTAAAGTGGCTGCGCAGCTGACGAGCGTAGTCTGCCACGTCCGGCAGCGGTACGTCGACGCGGATCTGATAAATCTGGCTAGCGACCATCATCAGGTCGGAGACCCAATGAGCCATGGGGTATAGTTTTTTCAAACGTTTATCGATCTCGCTACCCGGAATGGCGTTCGTAATGGTATTTAAACGGCCGGATAACGTCAGGGTCGTTTTCCCAAAGATCGGCTTTTCACTCATCCAATTCAAGATTTCGCCTAACGTGGTTCCGTCTAATTTCTTTTCAACGATGTTGACCCCGTTCACTACGACTTCAGCACCGTTTTCAGCAATGTAATCTAACGGACCGTAAACGATCTGAAATTTACCTAATAGGTACGGATAGGATTTCGGCGTGATCAGCACTAACCGGGTCCCGTGCTTCTTCATTTCGTTCAACCGTTTCTGAAGGCCCGATTGATCCAAATGACCTTTGGAATCCATCAGCATCCCTTCCAAACGACTCGCAACTAATCTAATCATCGAAAGCCTCCGCAAATCATTATATATAAATTATATCATCTTTTATATAACGTCTAAATCAAGCTCTCGAATGAGCATTAGCAAAGTACATCAAGGAACGAGTATCAGTCATATCCTTATCATCATGCAAAACGACAGTAATCAAGCGGTCTTTATGCTTTGGATGAACCGTACCGACAAAACAATAACCCGCATCAGGAGTTAAGCCAGTCTTTAAGCCGTCGACCGGTAAGTTACGCTTAGCAAAGTCTTTACCGGGCAGTAAATTATCAACGTTATTAACCGTTTGACCATCAATTTAATTACATTCGGGTACTGAGCTAACAAATGCTGAGCAATGATGGCGACCGCCTTCGCAGACACTAAATTACCAGCGTGTGAATCACCAGTGATCCTCAAGCCGTATTTCTTCAAATCATCGTTTTCCAAGCCCGATGCAGAAACAAAATGAGCGTTAATGTGCCAAGCTTTAGCCTGCTGATTCATCATCTTAACGAAGTTACGGTTATTACCAGCGACCCATTCACCCAGGGCAATCGCTGAATTATTGGACGACTGAATCAGAGCCGCCTGAAATAGGTCCTTAACGGTGTAACGGTGGCCCTTCTTAAATTTAAAGCCGCCGATGTTCTTGTCATAGCTCATCTTGCGAAGCTGCGGCGACTGGGCCGCTTTGACCGTCTGGTTCCAGCCGTGAATCTGATTCGCCTTCTGTTCGACTAAATAAAGGGTCATTAATTTGGAGACGGAAGCGACCTTCCGGGGCTGATTCGGATTGCGCTGGTACAGGATCTGACCGGTATCGGCATCCATCGCCACGACGCTCTTGGCCAGCTTCATTTTGGGCGGACGAGCGTTCTTGATCAAAGCTGATTTTATCTGGGGTGCCGCAATGGCTGAGAAAGACCCGTTGAACCTGATCTGGTCAGCGCCAGCGTAGGAATGATGTGCTTCATCACAGTTTCAATCGAATTCAACTTGAAATTACGGTCTCCAGATAATATCTGGAGACTTTTTTAGTAGTTAGGATGATTATTATGCTTCGGCGCTGGAACTTACGCAACGTTATTTTACTGACGTTAATCAGTATCTTCTGCGGGGTCATCTTCTGGGGAACCAACTTTCTGTATAACGGACTAGCTTACGTGCTGACCCCCATCGGTCTAAAGCCGTTCGCGAACGAAGTCCTGGTCGGCATTTATATTATGGCGGGACCGTTAGCCGCTTGTCTTTTCAAGGTTCCCGGAGCCGCTACTTTAGCAGAAGTTATCGGCGCGATCGTCGAAATGTTCCTGGGCGCTCAATGGGGCATCATCTGCATTATCGCCGGCCTAATCCAAGGAATCGGCTCTGAAGCCGGCTTCGCTTTGACCGGCTACCGGCATTACGACTGGTTCGGGGTTACCGCAGCTTCGATTACCGCCACCGTCGTGACCTTTGCTTACGACTGGTTCAACCTGGGCTACGGTAAATTAGCTTTACCCATGATCATCGCCATCGTTATCGTTCGCTTTATCTCCTTGATGATCTTCAGTGGCTGGTTACCGTTAGCCATCAGTCATAAATTGACCAAGAGTCACGTTATTCAGTTACACCGATAAGGAGTTCGTTATCATTTAACATTTAAATATCCGCATCAACCGCCAAAGCCTAATCACCGGACCATCCGGTTCTGGTAAATCAACCCTTTTATCCCAGCTCAGCAGCTCAGTAACCACGTAGCCATGATGTTTCAGGATCCCAATCGGCAATTCGCCATGCGGACCGTCCAGCATGAATTAATCTTTACTTTAGAAAACCGCTGCGTACCGGTTAACCAAATTGTTCAAGAACCGAAAGTTGATCACCTTGTCCGGCGGTGAAAAGCAACGGGTCGCCCTGGCGATCATTACCGCTTTAGATTCCAAGGTCATCCTATTAGACGAACCGTTCACTAACGTGGACCGCACGTCACGAGCAAAATGATGCGTAAGTTAGTTGAACTCAAGCGTCATAATAAAATCATCGTGATCGTGGACCATGATCTAACGGGTTACCGTAAGATCGCTGACCAGCTTTTGATTATGAATAAAGGCCGGTTACAGGCCGCCAATTTCAGCCAATTAATGATTATAATCAATCAATTTATTTTATGCTAACCACGCCACGTTAATCACGGGACCGAACGGATCGGGTAAATCAACGCTTTTCAAAGCGCTCCTGAAGTTAATTAAATATCAGGGTCAAATCGTATTATCAAAAGGTCAACCTCGTTTTTCAGGAACCGACCGATCAATTCTTAGAAATCACCGTTAAAGAAGAACTCGGTCTATCGCTCAAGGTTACCGGCTTAGATCAGCACCTCAATCAAGTCGTGTACTCACTCAGCGGTGGCCAGCAACGGTCTTTACAGTTAATCGAGCTCTTGATCAGTGACGCGCCGGTAATGCTAATGGACGAACCGTTCCAGAGTCTGGACCGGCGACTAATCCGATTTTTTAAGAAGTTATTAAAGGTGGCTGTTCAAAACAAACATCGAACTTTAATCGTGATCAGTCATCAGATTGCCCCCGTCGCCGACCTCTTTGACTATCACTTGAATTAAAGGACCGGCCGCTTACACTACCTGAGGGGGCTTAACCCATGAATCCCGTTATGAAACTGGGCTTAGCCATTCTTTTA
Organism: Acetilactobacillus jinshanensis; assembly: GCA_043289735.1. GTDB lineage: Bacteria > Bacillota > Bacilli > Lactobacillales > Lactobacillaceae > Acetilactobacillus > Acetilactobacillus jinshanensis_A. Next base: position 156,210 of record CP171343.1, on the reverse strand, counting down.
GGAATCGAATTATCATTCGTTCCGAGCTTAAGCCTTAACGTTGGCCTAATCGTCGCTAGTTTAATCTACCTATTGATCAGAAAGATTCATTGGAAAGTCTTGCTATACTTACTGGCGGTGCCCATCACCCAAATCATGTACGGTGCCGGAGTTAATTACTAGCGACCCGAATCTATGCTTACGTCCTCATCGGCGCCGATCTAGTAATCCACACCACCGCCGTACAAATGACCAACGCGTTAGAAGAAAACTGCCGACTACCAGCTAAGTTCGCCTTCGGGATTTTAAGCGCCATGAATTTAATCCCGCAGATCATTTATCAGGTCAAAGTTATTAAAGTGGCAGCGGAAATGCGCGGCGTTCACCTGACTTGGATATCCCCGACCCTCTACTTCAAAGCGATTCTAGCTTCGATTCAATGGGCAAATCAGCTCTCGAACGCGATTATATCCCACGGCTTTGTCGAAGACGCCCCGCGGACTTACTACTATCGATACCCGATTCAGCGCCGTGACTGGATTACGTCAATCGGTGCGTTAATAATTATTCAGCTGTTAATCTTTATCTAATGGTCTTTATCATTAAATTAAGTTATAATATGTTTAGATACATCAGTGAAATCAGGAGGATTGCAATATGGCATTTAGTAAGATTGCAAAAGAAATTATTGATTACGAAAAAAAACATAACGGCATGACCGATACCCAATTAGCCTTTAACTTGCACCTTAGCGTTGAACGTCTACACGGCATCAAATCCATGCAGAAGTTACCGACCAACGAAGAAAAAGAAATGATCGAACAGTTCTTTATTAATAATAATTAATTTGAAAAAAAGAGCTTAGCTCAGTAAAAGATTAAGCTCTTATTCTTATCTAATTATTTACTTTTTCCACTTTTGAATATCCAGCTGTTTTTTGACCAGAAAGGTTCCCAAATAATCAAAGGCAATTTCCTGAATATCATCTAAACTAATTTCGTGAGCGACCGACAAACCGGTCTGACTCTCGTTAACCGGCCGGAACAAAACGACACCCGGACGCAACTGGCTCGGGTAGCCCATTTCACTATGGGCTTGACCCTTCGTCCGCAACCGTATTAAACGACGCATAACCAAGGCCTGACGAAGCAGAGCCGGCACCATGTCTTCCGTCGGGTCAAAGACCCGGTCATCATTTAACACCGGCTGAACCAAGTTCTTAGCGTCGTGATTCACTTGAACGCAGTGATTAATCAAACGTAAGTAATCAGTTTGTTGTGCTAAATAGCAAAGACTGTCCAAACGCATCAAAACGTAGCCGCCGAACTGACCGGACATATCAACGACCTTCATGATGACGTCGCGCTTATTCATCGCAATGACCCAGCCGACGTAGAAGTAATTATTGTCCTGAATCGCTTCCACCTCAACTAACTTATGATTTTGATAGGCCTGCTTTAAGCCCTTAATAATAATCGATTTTCCCATTAACAATTTCCTTGAATGGCTCAGCAACGTTAATTCTTTACCCTGAAATTCAATGACCCGAATCTGATCATAAGGAATCTTTAACGTCTGCCGACGATCAAACCTAAATTTATTAATGGGCAGAAACCTAATCTCCTTCAATGTAATGAGCACGGTCCTTTAGCTCTAGCATCACGATCTGATTCTCCACGAAGGACCGGCCCAGGATCTGCTTGGTCAGGTCTTAGTCACCGATTAACTTCATCGGTTTTTGCTGGGTATATTCCAATAGGCCGTTCAGGTGAGCAACCCGAATCCGGACCCCCATCGCGGTCAAGTCGTTACTGTAAAATTCAACGTGATAGATGTCATTTAATTTAATGAAGACCATCCCGTCGGCCATTCCGTATTCATTATAGGTTCGGATGACCACCCCGTCGTCACCTAAATGATATACGTATCCGGTATAAAAGACGTCGGACGTCCTCTGATAAACGTTAATTAACGATTTTCGGCGCTGGGCCACGGCTAAGTCTTTTGTAATCACGACCGATCGCCCTTCCTAATTTCTTCATTGTTGGAACAACGAACTAATGTTATTATTTAGTTAATCAAATGTGATTGCCTATATAATGCCAAAATGAGGTTGGTCAGTTTCTACCCGAACCCGTAAAGTTCGGACTATAAGCACTAAGCTCGTCGTTATCGACGCGACTTTAACTTCTCCCACCTCCTCAGCAATCACGACTGTCAGGAGGATTTTTTATTATGAAATTTAAACATCATCATATCAACGACGAAGCGGGACTAAAGCAGGTCCCGCAAGGCCAGGCCGCCATCTTGGGCTTGCAGCATTTACTCACCATGTATTCCGGTGACGTTATCACCGCCATCATCATCGGAACGTTCTTGCAATTAAGCGCCGGTCAGATGACGCTGCTGATTTCCACCGATATCTTTATGTGTGGAATCGCCACGTTGCTGCAGTTAAAGCGGACCGTGATCACCGGGATCGGTCTGCCGGTCGTCCTCGGCTGCGGAGTCCAATACATCACGCCGCTGGAAACGATCGGCAAAAGCTTCGGCCTTAGCGTCATGTACGGATCAATCATCGTCGCCGGACTGTTCGTATTCCTGATTTCGGGACTCTTTTCCAAAATCAGAAAGTTCTTCCCGCCGGTCGTAACCGGATCGTTAATCACCATCATCGGTTTTTCGATCGTTCCCGTCGCTATTCAAGACTGGGGCGGCGGAACGTCTAAAGCCGCTTCGTTCGGCAGTCCGAAAAACCTAATGATCGGCTTCATCACCATGATGGTCATTATCTTGATCAACGTTTTCGCCCGGGGCTTTTTCCGCTGCATCGCCATTCTGATCGGAATGATCATCGGAACGGGATTAGCCGCTACGCAAGGTATGGTATCATTAAGTTCCGTTGCTAAAGCCAGCTGGTTCCGCATTCCGCGACCGTTCTTCTTGGCCGTTCCCCATTTCCAGTGGTCCAGTTCATTAACCATCATCCTGGTCGCCATTACGGCCATGATCGAATCCACCGGCGTCTTCTTCGCGTTAGGTGATATCGTGGGCCGGCCGATCCAGAGCCACGACCTGGGCCGCGGCTACCGTTCCGAAGGTTTAGCCGCCATGCTGGGCGGAATCTTTAACACCTTCCCATATTCGACGTTCTCCGAAAACGTGGGGGTCGTTCAGTTATCCGGAATCAAGACCCGTCGACCGATCTATTACGCCGCCGGCTTCTTATTGATCCTGGGCTTCTTACCTAAGGTCGCGGCCTTATTCTTAATCATCCCGAACTGTGTACTAGGTGGTGCCATGGTCCCCATGTTCGGCATGGTCGGAGTTCAAGGAATCCGGGTCCTGCAGAAGGTTGACTTCAGCAAGAACAATAACGACCTCTTGATCGTCGCCGTTTCGATCGGCCTAGGTTTAGGCGTTACTACCTATCCGCAGTTCTTCCAGAACTTACCGCAATCGCTACAGATCATCCTGGATAACGGAATCGTGGTTACCAGTATCGTCGCGGTAGTCCTGAACTTAATGTTCAATTACATTCCGGATAAAATTAAACATAAGAAAGATTAACGATTAATAATTATTGATAAAGTATTATTTGAACTGAAAACAAAAACGAAGTCATCGTTTAAAATAACTTGTTACCATAGATCGGTGGCAAGTTATTTTTGTATATATAAAAAAGCGTGAGTAAGATTGCTCACGCTAAAGCTTAAAGAAACGGTTATTAATCCAGTGTGTTATTAAGTAGGTCGTCACACCGGATAATACCGACAACAGAAATGAAATCATTATTGACACCTCCTTTAATTGAGATGACAATCAATATTAAATAAAGAGATGAATATAATGAAACACCGCTTTTATCAGCCCAAAAATTCCAAAGACGCCATGCGTTTTATGGAAACATTATTCAATAAATACCGCAACGCGCCGCTAACCAAACCGCTGCTGCAGTACCACGAAAAACTGATGTTCCAGATCCACGACAACGTCCTGCCGGTCGCTAAAAAGGAAGGCGTTCCCGACCGGATCAAGTCCGCTCGGCGAATGTACAAGATCATGCGCCGGTGGATCACGATTCGGATGAGCGGCCATGCTTTTCAGGGCAAGATGCGTCACTTCAAAATCGATAACCATCACCATAAATTCAAGGCCCGTCACATCAAAATCAATAACGGAACTAACTACCGATCCAGTCAACATTAACTTTAGCTTTTATTCCAAGCGTAATTCAGCTAAAATTAAATTAGTTAATTCCGTTCTACGAGGTGAACATATTGTTTAAAAAACGATACATTAAAAAAGAAGATAAAAAGGCCATCATCGATATGGATGACTTCTTAGTTACCTACGGTGCTCAAGTATTAGGCTGAAGACATGATCTGACCCAGACGATCTATAACGCTTGCCAAAATAATTTAAAGGGCTTAGACAGTCTCTTCAAAGATCAAGGCTTCGGCCGGATTCATAAGTTCCAGGAAATCGCCCAGGGCTACGTCAGTGATATGTACGACCTGAACGGTAAAGAAGCTGAGCCGAAAGTTAACGAAATTATTCAGCGTGCCGTTGCCTATCTAGGTGCTCACGCTAAGGTTTTCGATAAATGGAAGTTAGCTTAATCCAATTAAAAAGATAAATTAAAAGGGACAATTCTTATGTTAAGAATTGTCCTTTTTTACTATCAGAATTAATTTATTTTATTAGAAAGCAGGATTAAAACGCCAGCCGTAACGGGAGAATTTATCGGAACTTATATCATGATGACGTTAGGTCTAGGCATTAGCGTTATCATTAAATATTTTTTATATCCTCATGGCCAAAACCGCTATTTAACCGGCTTCTACTGGGGAATTAGCATTTGGCTTGCTTCAATCCTCAGCACCGGTATCTGGGGAACGGCCAACTTTAACCCGCTCTTTTCAATTGCCCAAGGTCTAAATCAGCAAATTACCTGGTCCGTTGCGGGCGGTGAAATTGCGGTTCAAATCTTAGCGACCTGGTTAGCAAGCGCTACCGTGCACAGAATCTGGAAACACTGGTTAATCACGTTGCCGCTAAACTTAAATTTTTTCGCAACGGTGCCCCGTTGTTTTCATCACAATTGGTGCAACTTTTTCTGGGAAGCCGGCGGAACCGCATTAATTACTTTAAACGCCCAGGTCTTACCCTTTCTAAACTACCATGGTGGGCAAACGCAACCTGGTCATCCCCATTACCGGAGCGGCTTTAAGAGACTTAGTACCGCGAGAGTATTTTTCGTTCCTTATCGGTAGTAATTACGCCCAATGGAATTATGCAATTGTTCCACTACTAGGACCCATTATAGGTTGCGGTGTAATTATGGTTATTACGTTCTTAATCTAACTATTTCTTACAGATCATGACGGCAAAGGCGTTGTCACCAGTATGATTAGCGACCGTCGCCGACGTATACAGAAAACTAATCGGCAGTTTCGGATACATCTGGTGTAAATGCTCTTCAGCGTATTTTGGAAAAACGGTACTTCCGGTGTAACTAATGCCAATAAATGATAAATCCCAGCCTTGGATCTTTTGAACGAATCGTTTGAACCAACGATAGAACGTCTTCTTGCCGCGGCCTTTGATATCTAATCTTAAGTCCTTATGATCCAGATTAAAGACCACGTGCAGATTTAATAAATGGGTTAAGAAGCCGGTCGCTTTACTGATTCGACCACCGCTAACCAAATTATCCAGGGTACTGGCCCCGATACACAAAACGCTCTTATCACGAACTTCATTTAATTTATTGATAATCTGATCAATCGTATATTTACCGCTCTGCGCCATTTTAGCGGCGACCAAGACCATGTGGCCCAAACTCTGATCAATATACTGGGAATCGATGACCGTCACGTCACCGTCACATAAACGAGCCGCTTCCTTAGCGGCGTTCACGGTTCCGCTCAACAAATGGGTCATCTGAATCGACAGAACCTGGCTGCCGTCCTTGGTTAGTTTATTATAAGCATCCAAGAACGAACCCACCGGCGGCTGACTGGTCTTCGGAAACGGCTTTTTATGAGTATTCATAAAATCAATTAACTGCCTACCGTTCATGCTGATCGGATCCTGATAAGTCTGATTGCCAATGGTAATCGTCAACGGAATGATCGTAATGTGATATTTCTTAGCTTTCGCTTTAGGAATCAAAGCGGAAACGTCGGTAACGATCTTGATCATAGATGCACGGCCTTTCTACGTTTTCTTGATAACCCAATTATACACCGGAACGTTAGTTAAACTATAATAATCTTTTTCTTTTACCCAAGATTACTATAAAGAGGTGTGCAGTATCGCAAAATCTAAAGACCTGGGCGTCCGTAAACTAATCGAATTTACCCTCCGCAGCGGCGATCTGGGTGCGCTTATCCACAGCCAGAACACCGCCGCTAACGGCAGCCGGATCCACCGGCGCATTCAGCGCCGGCGGGGTAAATCCTACCAGCCGGAAGTCTACCTGTCGCAGCGGGCGATCGTTAATCATCACCACTTCCTGATCCACGGCCGGGCCGACGGCATCATCATGCGAAAGCATCCCCTGATCGAAGAGATCAAGACCTCCGACGTCGATTTTGATCAAATGCCCCAGAGCATCTTGATCCTGTACTGGGGACAGGTCAAGATGTACGCACATCTCTTAATGAACCAGCATCCTGAAATTAAATGGGTTAAATTACGATTAACCTACGTTAAGACACCCGAAAATCACCCGGTCGAAAGAACCCAGCGATTTACTAACGTTCAAGCACACGAGTTTTACACCCACGTTTTAAAGCTTTATCAGCACTGGATGGCACTTCGGGATCATATTGTCCATAAACGTAACCGTAGCGCTCGTAAATTCAAATTCCCGTTTCCACACTACCGAACCGGTCAGCACGAAATGGCGGCCGCGGTATACAAAACGATTCTTTTCCACAAGCACCTCTTTTGCGAAGCCCCCACGGGAACCGGTAAAACTATCTCAACGCTATTCCCCTGCGTTAAAGCGATGGGCGAAGACTTACTGAACCGAGTCTTTTACTTAACCGCTAAGAAAAGCACCCGACACGTTGCCGAAGCCACCGTGAATTTATTAGCTCAGCACGGTCTGCACCTTAAAAGCATCACCATCACGGCCAAGGAAGACATTACTTTTCCACAGGAAATCGATACCGATCCCGCAGATAATCCCTACATGGTGGGTTATTACGATCGCTTAAAACCGGCCTTGCACGATTTACTTATCCACAATAATCAAATCACCAAAGACGTAATTATCCACTACGCTAAAAAATACACGCTGGACCCCTTCGAATTCTCGCTGGACGCCAGCCTCTTCTGTGACGTCGTGATCTGCGACTATAACTACCTGTTCAATATCGAGGTCTATCTGCTGCGCTTCTTTAGCGCCCACGACGACGGCAACTTCTTTCTGATCGACGAAGCGCACAACCTGGTCAGCCGCTCCCGCGACATGTACTCCGCCGACATGTCGAGCGCCCAGCTACAGGATCTGTTGACGATTACTAAACACCACCGGTCACGCTGCTACGACATTCGACCTAAGTTACAAAAACTAATGCGGACCTTCGAAGACGAAAGTCTATCGCTAGACGAATCCCATCAATACAGCCTCAGCCTAAAAAATCCCCTCAAGGGCTTTAACGCAGCCGTCGCCGAAGCCGCTCACGCCATTCATAAATGGCTACCTCGTCAGCAGCACCGGGACGACCTGGTTAACGCCGTGATCCAATTCTACTTCGCCTGCACGACCTATCTCACGATGGGCGACCTGTACGACGATACCTACCGAACCCGCATGATTCACGATTATGATCACCAGGTGATTTTCCGTGAATTCTGCATCGATCCCAGTCAACACCTCGCCCATTCGCTAAATCTAGGCCGGGGCGCCGTCCTTTTTTCCGCTACTCTGACCCCGATGAATTATTACCGACGGGTCCTCGGCAACGAAAAGGACAGTCTAGCCTATCAGCTGCCGTCAGCTTTTCCGCCCCAAAACCAAAGGGTGTTGATAACTAATTATATCCAGACGACTTATCGACAGCGCCAAGCTAATCAATCCACAATTATTAAAACCATTCACGCTCTGATCAGCGGAAAACGGGGCCATTACCTCATCTTCTTCCCGTCATATCAATATTTAGATTCCGTCGCTCACGATTTCAAGCAACGTTATCCACAGGTGGACACCCTAGTTCAGACCAGTGACATGACGAACGATCAGCAGAAAAAATTTATCCACCGCTTTAAAACTAATTATTCACAAACGCTAGTCGGCTTCGCCATCATGGGCAGCAACTTCTCCGAAGGGATCGACCTAAAGGGTCCGGCATTAATCGGGGTCGCCATCGTGACGGTGGGCCTGCCCAAGATCAACGACCAGACCGATCTAGTCCGCGACTACTTCGACCAGGAAGGCCACGGCTTTGAATACGCCTACCAGCTGCCGGGATTAAATAAAGTCTTGCAGGCGGCCGGCCGCTTAATCCGCAGCGCTAAGGACGAAGGGATCGTGGCTTTGATCGATCAGCGGTTCAGCTGGTCGCAATACCGCCGGTTCTTGCCGTCGTTCTGGCATCCCCAAGCGGTGTATAATCTACAGCAATTCAAGCAAAGTGTGGATAACTTCTGGCAAAATCAATAGTTATCCACCTGTGGAAAACATTATGACCGGTGATTTATGGTAAAATAATGAATGAGGATTAATAAGATTTAAAACCATTAAAATTAAGCGAAGGGACGAAATTCGATGAAAGAATTTAAGGATTTAGATGACGATGCACAAAAGCTTCTGAAGCAGACCATTGCAACTACCCAGGATCTAGCTAAGGTCTACACCGACTTCTCCAGTGAAGCTAAGGCCGCCGTTAAAAAGGCTCAGCCTAAGGATGCGAAAGCTTACCTGGTTGATCATTTTGACGACGTCTTTACCTTAGCTAAAAAGTACGGTATCGGCAGCGGCGTTTTCAGCATCAGCAGCGTTCAGCAGAGCCTGAACGACGTTGTCAACAACTTAAAGCGAGTCGCCGTCTACCCAAATTCTCAACTACATCAGGTCATCGATGATTTAGTCATGATCGCTGAACACTACGGCCATGACGCTAAGACCTGGGTCGAAAACGCAGTTAACGTTAACCAGGACGGTAAATGCTTACAAGCAGACGTGGGTGAAATTCAACGTAGTTTTAAGATGACTGATAAATAATCGCTAAATTAATTTTTAACGAACTTTTTTGTTATAAAATTTATTTACTTAATAATCTTTTCCGGGCAAACACAAACCCCTTCGGGAACCTTAAAGTCCTTCTGGATCATCTTGAGTTTACCCGTATCGGCATTCCGTTCGTATAAAGTAGCGTTATTAGTGTTCTGGTTCAAAGCGATAACCATGCTTTCGTCATGGTTAAAGTTAAAGTCACGCGGAAAGTCACCTTCCGTCGAGATTTCCTGAATTCGCTTTAGTTTGCCGTTAGCATCGGACTGGAAAACGGCAATGCTGTTAAAGCCACGGTTAGAAACGTAAATAAACTTGCCGTCTTTCGACATCCGAATGGCGGCGGCGCCGTTATGCTTCGTCCAGGTATCCGGAATGGTGGAAATAACCTGCTTCAACGAGAACTTACCAGCTTTAGCATCGTAATTCATGACGGCAACGTTGCTGCTTAATTCAGCTGAAACGTAGGCAACGCCCTTCTTAGGATCAAAGACGATGTGCCGTGGACCGAAGCCGGGCTTGAACTGAAACTTGCTAACGGGGCTTAACTTACCTTCATCACTTAAGTTATATAAGTAGATCCGGTCCTGACCTAAGTCAACGACGACTAAGCGACCGTCAGGGGTTAAATCAGCAAAGTGCGGATGAGCACCGTCCTGTTGTTCAGGACGCGGACCCTGATGACCTTTATCCACTACGCGGTCGGTTTCCTTTAACTTACCGTTAGCTAAAATCTTGTAAATGATAACGGCACCGGTGTGATAGTTAGCCGTAAAGACCAACTGCTGCTTTTCGTCGACCGTAACGTAGCAAGGCGAAACACCTTTATCCAAGCTGGTATCGGTAACGATGGCCGGACGGGAATTATTGTCCAAGACCTGTAAGCCACCCCGCATGTGGTCGTTACCTTCACCTAAGTTCTTTGGCCAAACCTTATCGATGGCGTAGATCCGGTTCTTCTTGGAAATTGCTAAATAAGTCGGGTTGCCGCTTCCGGCAACGAAACGTAGGTTCTGTAAACGTTTTTTATTATCGTCTAATTCTAATTCATAAACGCCGCGACTGGTCTGCAGCGTGTAAGTTCCTATCAGGAATTTTTCGATCATATATTGCTTCCTTTCTCGTCAGATTACAATTAAATTTTAACACTGATAACAATAAGAAAGAAAGCGCTTTTATTAATATAATTTTTTATAAATTATATAAAACTAATATTAATTAATTTAAATGATTATCCAGCCAACTCATAATGTCACGCATTCGCTGAACCCGTAAACTCGGTAAACCGTGACGAGAAACACCATGATAACCCTGCGGATAACGAAGGTAACGAACTTCGGTTCCCGTCTGTTTAACGGCCGTAAAGTACTCCTCACTTAAGCAGGCCGGGCAGCGCATATCATATTCACCGTGCTGAAGAAGCAGCGGTGTTTTAACGTTCATCGCGTAAGTCAACGGCGATTCTTTTCGGTATAAGGCTTCGGCATGATCTCGATATAAGTCTTTACCTAATTCATCCCGGGAGAACCGAATGCCAATGTCACTAACACCGTATTCTAATCGCCAGTCCGACAACGGCCGCTGGGCAATCGCCGCTTTAAACCGATTGGTATGACCGATGGCCCATAACGACATGAAGCCACCGTAAGAGCCGCCGGCGATATAAACTCGGTTTCGATCAAGATACTTAAACTTCTTCAATGCGGCATCCAACCCCGTCATCACGTCCTGATAATCAACGGTCCCGAACTTACCGATCACTGAAGTCTCAAACTTCTGACCGTAAGTCGTGGAACCCCGCGGATTAACGTAGACTAGTGAATAGCCGTGATTAGCTAACGCCTGAAACTCCTGGAAGAAACTTTCGCCGTACGCATCGTGCGGACCCCCGTGAACATATAAAATAACGGGGCTTGGGGCCTGATGCTTCAGCGAAGGCATTACCCAGCCGTAAATCGGGGCCTTTTTATCAGCCGATTCACATTTATAAGGAACCGCTTGGGCGTATTGATGATCCTGTTCATACCGCCAGTTGGGATTATATAGCGTTTTTTCATCATCGTGAACTAAATCCATCAGTCGTAATTCACACGGCTGAGATTGTTTAGATGAACTCAAAATCACGTGACGAGCGTCAACCACGTTAAAGTCGTAAACTTCCCGGCGGCGATCACTCACTAATTTAATCTGTTTACCGTGGCCGAGATAAAGCTGACTATAGCCATGATGATAAGCATGGAAAAGGTAATCGTTATTCGAGAACCAGTGCATTTCGACGTTACTGCGTTGTTGGGCAAAATCAGTACTGAGCCCACCGGCAAAGCCAACGTCTACGTCATCATGAGATTTAGTTAAGTTGCTAAATCGCTGATTTTTGACGTTATAAAGCCAGAAATTATTTACCGTGACGCTCGGATAGCGATTATCGTTACCAATCAGAGCAATCCACTTACCATCCGGCGAAAACTGGGCTGTATGAAAGACACCTTTCGGAACGTCACGATTAATCAACGTTGCTTGATGGGTATTAACGCTATACGCAAAGGCACCCTGAGCTCGATTGATGTCCGTCTTCTTATGCCGGGTCGTCTGCAAATAAAGAACCGTCTGGTGATCAGGACTAACGGACTGCAGATTAAAATCGAACGAACTGCTCATCAAATCGGTTACCTGATAAGTCTTTTCTGAATAGACACCCAAGTGATATCGAGCGGTATTAGATAACCAGCCGTAACCGTCTTCTTTATTAACTAACTTGGTAACGGTTCGAACTTGCGGAAACTGACCCGTCTTAAATTTCGGCGTTTCCGAATTCTGAATCGTTTTAAAATACAACTGGTTACCAGATAGATGTAACTGGCTAACTGAACCGTCAACCTTAACGGGTTCCGCTTGGCCGCCCGCTAACGACATGCGCATTAACCGGCCACCATGATCGGTCTGGTGAATATAATACAAGTTCCGAGAACTAACTTGCGGATCGGTATTAATACCGCCGTCGGCCCAAATCTGGTAGTGGCCCTGATGATCGATACTTGCGATCCGAGCTAAGTAACGGTTCTTGTGCGAATCGATGCCGTTCTCCACAAAGAAATAACGAGAATCAGCACTCAAGGGCTGAGTAACTGATTTTAATCGATATAAATCTGCTGCGCTAACGCCTTTCATATAACAACCTCCTATTTAGATGCCTTTTTCACGTGTTTTTGATGATATCTTAATTGCTGAGCCATGACTAGCGAAGTGATCGGAATCGTGATGATTACCCCGATCAACGAAAAGATAATGATGATAAATTCCGCAGCAAAGACCTTATCGTTCATAACGTTGCCGAATGAATAATGCAGGCCCAGGAACCAGACGAACAAAGCTAATGAACCACCGAACAAGCCGAAGAATAACGTGTTCAAAGTGGTTCCGATAATCTGCTTACCAACGGCGATCCCTTCGCCTAATAAACGACGGGGTTGAATGTTTGGATCCTGCCTAACAATTTCGCTCAGTCCCGAGGCAATCGCCATGGTGGCTTCGGCAATCGCACCTAATGTACTCAGGATCGCGGTCGCAATGGCGACCTTAATGAACGGAATCCCGATCAACAGCGACATCCCTTCCAGATCATCGCTGTCTTCCAAACCGAAGCCTTGAAACTGGCCCCAGTATTCAAACGGAACGATCAGTAAGATCAAAATGAACAATACGAATAACGAAGCTTCAAAAGCGATCTTACTGGTGGCGTCGTTGGAGCCACTCAGGAAGATCGTTAACGATAGAACGATGATGCTGGTAATCACCGTGACCCAGATCGGCGGCAGATGAAACGCGATCAGGACAATCGCAAAGAACAGAAAGCCAAAGTTAAACAGTAAACTCAGAAACGACTGTAAGCCCTGTTTACCACCGACGATCAACATTAAAATCAGTAAAACTAAGCCTAATCCGCTAATCACGCTCATGCTTCAGCACCCGCTTTCCGATTGCTCTTGATCCATAAGCTGGCAAAGAAACTCGACAGCAGAACCGCTAAAACGATCCCGATGGCACTGATCAAGCTTTGGACTACGCCCAGCGACATGTTCATGGTGAACGAATAGCCCCAGCTATTGCCGTTCTTTAAAAACAGCAAAGCTAACGGCAAAGCGCTGCCCATGAAAATAAAGAACAGGACGTTAATCAAGGGACCCATGATCGACTTACCGATATTACGACCCGATAAAAAGATCTGTTTCCTCGAAATCAGCGGCCGTTCACGAACCAAAGCAAACAACGACGACGTAATGTCCGTCGATTCGTCCATTACCGCACCCAGTGAACCGATCAGCGATTCCGCCAGAAACAGCGGCTGCGGCAGCTGGGTCACGTACTGCATCGATTCGTAATGAATCCCGTGCTCGTGGGTCAAATGAAAGACCAGTAAACTGATCACCAGCGCAGCTAAGGTCCCGACGATGGTCGACGCTAACGTAATCATCATCTGACGGCTAAAGCCTAGAATCAAAAATAACGTTACCGTTGAAAAGACCACGGCCAAGATACCGAAGAGCATCAAAACTTTAGTCCCCTCGGTCTTTCCGTTAATGACCACGGCCAACACGAACAGAACCGCGTTAACGACGATGCTCAGGAGCGCCGTTAATCCGCTCATCCGTAAGAAGATAAGTAACAGACAAATTGCCAGATAAGTTAATGCAGCGACTGGTACGTCACGCTTATAGGTCTTAATGGTGGAACGGTTGATATCCTTATGAACCACCAAAAAAGCCTCTTCACCGACCCGATACTTACGGTCCATCGCGTTGGAATGCGAATAAGTATTATCAATCGTCAGCTTTCGGCCCTTATGTGTACCGTTCATGATGGTCCCGGTCAACTTCTGGTCAGTTTGCCGATCCTGATTATGGAATTCGTCCGTCGCCTTGTTACTGCTTAGCGTACGGACGTGGGTTACTTTATAGATCGGTTGAGAATACAAACCCTCATCGTGCATCATTCCAAACAGGAAAATAAAACCGAAGATCAGCATCCCCAGAATCATCTTCCACGGAATCCGTTTAATCCATTGCATCATTAATAATTCATCTCGAAATCTTATGAAAGTATTTCAATTCTCATTCTATACCCTAGGAAAACGTTTGAATAACCATAACGAGTAGAAACACTGTATACTATAGTTAGTACTTAAAATAAGGAGACTTTAATATGTCAGACCAAATTAATCAAAGTCTACTTAAAGATAATTTTTATCAGGCCGTTAACGGAAACTGGCTCAAACACGCCAAGATTCCGGCTGACCACTCCGCAACGGGTGGCTTTAACGACCTGGTCGACCAAATCGATAAAACCTTAATTCACGATTCAGATAAGTTATTATCCGGAAAAATGAAGCCGAAGACGCCGGAAATGAAAGAATACAAAAAGTTCTACGCCATGACCACTAACTTTCAGAAGCGTGACGACGACGGCAATAAACCGTTGTTACCGATTCTTCATCAGGTCGAAAGTTTATCATCCCTTAAAGATCTTAACGCTCACTTAGCCGACTGGGAACTCAGCGGCATGCCCCTGCCCTACGGTTATGACATCGACGCTGACATGAAGAACGCCCAAGTCAACGCCCTATTTGCTTACGGACCGGGACTATTCCTACCCGATAAGACTTATTACAAGAAAGGCAACCACGCCGCTAAAAAGCTAATGCCAATCTTCACTAAAATGAGTCAGCAGCTTTTGATCTTAGCCGGCTATTCAGCCTCCGACGCTCACGACATCGTCGAAAACGCGAAGAAGTTCGATCGAATGATCGCGCCGCACGTTATGAGCTCCGAAGAAGCCGCTGACATTCGCAACATCTATAATCCGGACAGCTTTGCCCACTTTGCTAAGTCTAGTTCTTACCTCGACTTAACCGGCCAGATCAAAGCCTTGATCGGCACCGTACCCAAGAAGCTGATCGTGGCCGAACCTAACTACTTCAAAGTCATGGATAAGATCGTCAACCCGAAGAACTTCGGCATGATGAAGGACTGGATGTTAGTTAACATCGTTATCGACTGCAGCGGCTGCCTATCCGAAGAATTCCGGCAGACCGGCAGCGTTTACGGACGAGCATTATCCGGCCAAAAGAAGGCCGTCAGCCAGAAGAAAGCCGCTTACTACTTAGCCGACGGGACCTTTAGTCAGGTCGTCGGTAATTACTACGGCCATAAGTACTTCGGTCCAAAAGCCAAAGCGGACGTTCTTAAAATGGTTCATAAGATGATCGACGTTTATAAGAAGCGTTTAGCCAATAACACATGGCTAACCAAACCCACCCGTCAGCACGCGATCGAAAAACTGGACCGTTTAATTCCGCAAGTCGGCTACCCTGATCATCTGGATCCGCTATACAAGAAGTTCAAAGTTACGACCACTGCAGAGGGCGGCACCATTTTAAGCAACCTAATCAAATTTACCCAGATCGCGACTCAGGACATGTACGACCACTGGAATAAACCGGTTCGGCGTACCCGCTGGGAAATGAGCGCCGACGAAGTCAACGCCTATTACCACCCGTTCAAGAACATCATCGTTTTTCCGGCCGCGATCCTACAAGCGCCGTTCTACAGCCTGAAACAGTCCGCCAGCGCTAACTACGGTGGCATCGGTGCCGTAATGGCCCACGAAATTTCGCACGCCTTTGATAACAACGGTTCCCAGTTCGATAAATACGGCAATATGAATAACTGGTGGACCCAGACCGATAAAGCCAACTTCAAACAACGAGCTCAAAAGATGATCAAAGAATTTAACGGCATCCCGTTCGCCGGCCAGAAAGTCAACGGTAAACTAACCGTTTCTGAAAACATTGCCGACGCCGGCGGCCTTAGCTGTGCTTTAGAAGCTGCTAAATCGACTGCTCATCCGGATCTAGCCGCCTTCTTCATTAACTGGGCCCGCATCTGGCGAACTAAATCGACCTCGGCCCACAAGAAATTACTATTATCGATCGATGTTCACGCCCCTAGTGAATTACGAGCTCAGGTTCAGGTTAAGAACTTAGATGATTTCTACAAGACCTTTAACGTTAAACCTGGTGATGGCATGTACTTACCGCCAAAAGACCGCGTAAAGATCTGGTAATTAATTTTTTAAAAATATAAAAAAAGCGCTTCAATTTATAATAAATTGAAGCGTTTTTAATTTACTTTCATTAAATTTAATTTTTTTCTAAACGAACCGATCATGTTAATAAGCGCACTCATCAACATGCCAAAAGCCATCATGATCATCGCGATCATGTTCATACCTTTTAGGACCAGGATAAACAAAACTAAATAAAAGATAAAGAAGATGACGGTCCAGACTTTAGAATGGCAAGCCATTACTTAGTCGCCTTCTTCGGGTTCTTGATCATAAGAGCCATGATCATGCCGATAATTTCCAGGACAAAGATCAAGAGAAATGCGGCATGAAAACCACGTTAGTTAAGATAAGCGTAGCGACCACGACGGCAACGGAACCGAAGATTTGCCGCATGGTGGTAATTAAAGCCGTGCCGTGTGAAATCAATTCTTTCGGCAAGGAATCGGCACCCATGGTAACTGACGGCATCATAACGAAGGCGTTACCACCTTAATCATGGTCATGCCGATCAACATGGTCTTCTTAAAACCGATCGTCCCGGTTAAATGACCGGTATACGGATTAAGGACACTTAGAAAAATGGCACCGGGTGCCATGGCAAGACCCGAAATCAGCTTACCAGTGTGCAAGACGTTTTGGTAATACAAAGGAACGATAATCGTGTTAACAATCAAAGCAATGTATGACAAGCAGGTTAAACCAACGGCTAAATCGTAATTAAAGACCTTCATAACCCGAAGGTTCAATAACGGCTGCTTCAAATTCAACTGACGGTGAACGAATAGAGTATAAAATGCCGATTAAGCCAATTGAATAAATAATGCTTAAAACGTCCAAATGACTTCTCTTATGGGGCATAACATCTTTAATAAAGAACATGAAGAACATGAAGAGGCCACGCCACCGGAAACGACCGGTCCACAGGCTAAAGCGGAGCCTAGAACCAATCCAGCTAAGCCCATAACGCTACCCCGACGTTTCTTCGGGGTAATGTACAGCAGAACGGACTGAAATGACGGGAATAAAACTCCCATGGCAATGGCTTCTAACGTTCGGCCCACGATCACGGTCGCAAAGTTCGGAGCCACGAAAATAATTAACGTGCCGACGTCGAACGTTACCAGAATCCCCATAAATAGCTTCTTAAACTTAACGTTATTCAAGAGCCACGGACTAGCCGGCATCATGACACACATGACGATCATCAGGCCGGTCGTTAACCATTGAACGGTACTAGCTGAAATCCCGAACGACTTCATCATGGTCGGATAAGCCGTCGACATGGAAGACTGACTGATCGACATAAAGAAACTGCCGAACAGTAAGACCAGAACGAAGGCCATTAAATTATACTTATGGCCTTCCAAGTCAAGTGCGGTATTTTGTTTTTTCATCTATTTCCACCTTCTAATTTATAATCATTATAAAGTAACTCCAATTTTATTATACCCTAAAATAGATTTAATGTGAAAGTAAAAACAAGTTAATTATTCATTAAAAATAAAGCGATTAACGATTCGGTCAACCACAGAATTATGGTGAAGTAAACTATGCTCAGCATAGCGACCATAAATGGGGACCTCTTCGTAGTCGTCATCTCGACCCTTTAACAAGTACTTTAACGATTGAGCCGAAACGTTAGTAACGTAACCATCATTATTTACTTCCCGATCGAGTCGACCGTAGATATTTAAGACCTTAACATCTTTGGGAAAATGACGACTATCTTGAACCAACTGGCTATAACCAGGATACCAGCGATTCCCGCGCCTAAAGATCTGTGGCTTGCCATTTTGGCTAATAGTATTCTGATTTGGACGATCGTTTATACCAATCACCCCATCATAAGGCCCGGCAATTGAAGCAAATCGACGTAGGTGGACAACGTTTTTTTGACCATTATATTTATCAGTGGTATCCAATACGGTAACCGCCCCTGCCGAATGAGCCACAGCGTTATAACTATTAATGTGATAACTCGACTTTTTAACATTAAAATATTGTGGGTCCACTTGACTTGAGTACTAACCGGGGCCATGTTGTCCAAGAAGTTAACCTGGACTAAGGGGTGACGCATGTTACCACGAATACTGCCACGGCAATTTAAGCGACCGTTTCGATCAACGTTAATAATCATGGCCCGCTGACCGTCCGTTCGGGCGGCAGTATTAATCAAATGATCCGTTGAACGGGAGGAACCTTGTAAGCCATGAAAATAAAGCGTTGGAATACCTGGCGCGCCGTCCGCAAATGATAATGATGAGGATGGCCATTCATACTAATCTGATAAGTATTATAGAAGACCGCTACACCGATCAGAGCCACGCAGGCAACGATCAGTTCAACGGTGTGCTGCATCCATTTACTCACGAGATCATTTCCTTTATGTGTATGTGTTTCGATTAATTTAGCGTACATTTACTAGGATAAACGATAACTAATTAAATGTCAGTAGTTTAACGACTGTTATAATAAGTGGTGAGATATATTTTAAAGGAGACTTAAATTTTGATTACGTTAAAATCCCCTCGTGAAATCAAAATGATGTGGAAATCCGGCCAAATTTTAGCCGGTGTCCACAGGGGCTTACACAAATTAATTAAACCGGGTATCGATACCTGGGATATCGAAGAATTCGCTAATCATTACATTCGTGAACACGGTGCTTTTCCATCCCAGATCGGTTTTGATGGCTATAAATACGCCACCTGTATTTCCATCAATAACGAAGTCGCCCACGGAATTCCGCGTAAAGGCTTAAAGCTTAAAGATGACGACGTTTGCAAAGTCGACATGTGTGTCAACTATAAGGGCTTCGAAAGTGATTCCTGCTGGTGCTACGGTGTCGGTAAATGCTCTCAAGACGTTGACAAATTAATGAAGGTTTGCCATGACGGTATGTACAAGGGAATCGAAAAAGCCCAGCCCGGCAACCGTTTAGGTGACGTCGGCCACGCTTGCCAGCATTACATCGAAGACGTCAACCACATGGGTGACGTTCGTGAATTAATCGGCCACGGAATTCAGCCTTCCATTCATGAAAAGCCAAACGTTCCGGCTTACGGTACTCCGGGCCAAGGCTTATTAATCCGTCCCGGCATGACCTTCACCGTTGAACCGATGGTTATCTTAGGCGGCACTTGGCACATCAAAGAACATTACGTCAAGAAAGATGACTGGACCTACTACATGAGTGCCGATGGTACTAAGTCCGCTCAATACGAAGCTACCTTAGCCATCACCAAGAACGGTCCGTGGTTATTAACTTCTCAGGATCATAAGTACGATAAGAAATTTATGCCAGACTGGGTTAAAGATGCTGACTAATTTAGAAATTAAATATAAAATCTAAAAAGCTTTAAAGATATAAATAAAAAAGAATTGTAATGAATTTATTTATATAGTGGTGATTCTGGTAACATTAATGAATTATTTAGGATCGTTAACCGAATGCAGAGGATCTTTACCGTTTAATGCTCGAATGACGTCTTAGTCAGCCATTTTAGCGATCTTTTGATGGGCTTCGACGGTATTACCGGCACAATGCGGCGTCATGAAGACGTTTGGTAACTGACGAAGCTGACTCTACTTCGGTAACGGTTCCTTTTCGAAAACGTCCAAGGCAGCACCTTTGATTTCATGCTGCTTTAAAGCGTTGACCATATCGGTCTGGTTAATCAATTCACCCCGGCCGAAGTTAACGATAAAGGCGCTCTTTTTCATCATTTTAAAGGTCTTCATGTTAACGCAATGCTTCGTATCGGGCGTTGCTGGAATATGCAGACTTACGAAATCAGATTCCTTAAATAAGGTCTTCCAATCTACGAACTTACCGTACTTCGAAGTCTTCGGGTGACGATCCCAGATCAAAATCTGAACGCCAAAGCCGGATAGCATCTTAATCACCTGACGGGCAATGTGACCGAAGCCCACGATCCCCACGGTCTTACCGGCTAAAATCTGAGGCTGGTAATTAGCGATCGGTTGCTCGCCCCGCATCAAGGAAGAGGTAGTAAATAGCCGCTTGGACAAGACTAAAATATCAGCCACCGTATTTTCAGCGACCGAAATTGCGTTACCGCCTGGCGTATGAGTGGTCCAAACGCCTAATTGTTCAGCACCCCGATAATCAACATTGTCATATCCAACGCCTAACCGGGCGGCAATCTTTAAGTTTGGTAACTTCTTCATTAAAGAAGCTGGAAACGGGTCAACCAACAACAAAGCTCCGCTAATGTCGGAAGCCTGAGATAAGATAGTTTTTGGCTTTTGGTCAGTCAAGCAGATTGGTTGTAAACCGTGCTGTTTTAAGATTTTCGTTAAAACTTCTTATAATTAGTAGGAATTAATACTTTTTTCATTATTTACCTTTATTATTTTTTACTTTTAATCTTTATCTTTAGAAGTCTCACGAGCCCAAGCTCGTAAATCATTTCGACGACGACGTCGCTGACGGCGTGACATAAACCTGCGAACCGGATGCCTGCGACCTGCTTAAACGTATTAACGCTCGGTCACCGTGCAGCATCTTAACAATCGACGCTAACAGCAGCGGGAAGATGAACAGTACCGGAAATCCGGCAATCGTACAGAACGTCTGAACGGTTTGGAAACCACCGACGACCACTAGGCTAAAGCTAAAGATGACGAAGACCACGACCCAGGTCATTCGGTTAATTCGGCTCGGTTCCTGATCGGCTTTTAACTTTAGACTAGTAAACGACGACAGAACGAATGCCGAACTGGAAATCGTGGTTGCCAGGAAGATAAAGCACGAAATACAGTAAATCGCGAACATAATCATCTTGAACGGCAAAGTGGAAATGACGGCGGCAATTACGGCGGCCTGACCCTGGGTGTTCAAGATATGAACTAGATTAACGACCCCGGTCTTCTGCAGCCATAACGAGTAGCCACCTAAGATGGCGTAAAAGCTCATACAGCCTAAGGCACCAAAGGTCAGCATCCCAATCAAAATCTGACGAATGGTTCGGCCTCGTGAAATCCGGGCGATGAATAAGCCCATGAACGGCATGTAACTTAACCACCAGCCCCAGTAGAAGATGGTTTCCTGCTGAGCCACACCGGGCTTACCGTTCGGTACCGTATTAGTACCCATTGGAATAAACTTCTGGACTAACATTCCTAAGCTGTTGGTTTCCGAATTTAAAATATAAACCGTCGGGCCCACTAACAGAACGATGGCTAGGAAAATAATGGCGGTCCAAATATGGGCGTTGCTTAAACGATTAATTCCACCGTTCAAGCCTTTAAAGACGGTTACGGTAAAGATCACGAACAAGACGGCGAACAATTCGGTCTTTAAGCCTAAGTTATCATGCAAGCCGGTCAAAATACTCAACGTCTTGGAAATTACCGGAATTTCTAAACCGACACTGGCACCGACACCGCCCATGATACCAAAGACCACGACGATATCAACGATCCGGCGCAAAATCGTCTTCCAAAAGCCGTCACCGTCTAAAACGGTAATGGCGTTACTTAAGGACTGGACCTTGCGCTTTTTCTTGTACATTACATAACCGATCGCAATGGTCGGAGCCGCAAACATTAACCAGGCCATCGGGCCCCAGTTAAATTGACCGTACATATGAGAAACATCGTAGGCGGTGTTCGAAAACGGTTTAGCCCCGAACGGCGGGTCCTGAAGGTAACGCAGCGGATCAACGATACTTAACATTAAGATACTGGCGTCGATGGCGGTCGCGAAGACCATACTGCCCCATTGGAACGTACTGTATTCCGGCTTTTCGTTTCGTTTACCAAAACGAATTTTACCGTATTTACTGATTAACAGATAAGCAAAGAAGATAAAGTTGATCACATAGATCCACATGTATCCCCAGCCCATATTGGTAGAGATCCAGTGCAAGATATTAGCTAGAAAGCCTTGTAAAGACGAGCCCCCGGCAATCAAAATGGCTGAAATAACGAAGAACAGGATAACGGTGGGAATAAAGACCAACTTATCAATTCGTTTGCGCTTAAAGATATAAGGTTCCTCCTCTAGGAATCAATTAATATTAACATACAATAAACATTATACACACATCTAGCGGGTAAACAAAAAAGCCGCCGAAAAGCGGCCCTTTAATTTACTTATTTCTTATGACGTTTCGATTTATCATTATCGGGTTTAATCTTTCGGATAACGTGACCTGGATTACCAACGATAATGACGTTCGGGCCGAAAGACTTAGTAACGACGGTCCCGGCACCGATAACGTCATTATCACCGATTTTAACACCGGGCAGGATGGTGACGTGGCCGCCCATCCAGACGTTATTACCAATGTTAATGGGCTGACCCAGTTCAACGTCATCTTCACGCTGCTTCGGATCAATCGGATGAACCGGTGTATACATGCCGACGTCCGGGCCTAAATAACAATTATCACCGATCGTAATCGGACAGGTATCCAACAACGTTAAATGATAATTACCGTAAAAGCGGTTCCCAATGTGAATATTATAGCCATAATCAAATTCGATCCCGGTCTCGATGAACAAATCTTTACCGCAGTCACCGAATAAATTAGCTAATTCATTATTTCGTTCGTCATTATCGGTTAAAAAGTTAATCTGGCCTAATTTTTGCCGAATATATTTCCGACGGGACTGTAATTCTGGATCGTACTGATTATACGGTTTACCCGCCGTCATCTTTTCACGTTCGGTTAACATTATTAATCACGCTTCTTATCTAATCGTTTTGATTTAGTTAACCTAATTATAATCCATTTTGCTTAAAATTTTAATTTTGTAAAAAGCCTTTCCTTCGTAAATCGCGCTTAATGTCTTCGATTGAATTTGAGCCGTGAATAATATGGGGCTTAGTGGAATGATGATCCATAGTCTGATTAAGGTAATGATCCACGAAATTATTACCTCGATTATTAGCGTGGCCCTTGGTCCATTTAAATTTAAGGTGGTAAAATTGCCGAAGCAATCCGTACATGACTTTCCAAAGTCCGGCGTTCTTTAAGGGACCGCCGCTACTTAATCGCCAGCCGTGCTGATGCCATCCGTAGATCCAGCCTTTAGTCACCGCGTTCAACAGGTAGCGAGAATCGGCGACTTCGGTAATCGAAGCGTGATTAAGATGACGCGATAAAAGCCACTTAAGCGCTTGAACCAGCGCCATCATTTCCATCCGGTTATTGGTGGCGCCCCATTCAAAGCCGGTTCCGGAATATTCTTTCCCGTTG
Source organism: Acetilactobacillus jinshanensis (assembly GCA_043289735.1). Lineage (GTDB taxonomy): Bacteria > Bacillota > Bacilli > Lactobacillales > Lactobacillaceae > Acetilactobacillus > Acetilactobacillus jinshanensis_A. The sequence goes on along the minus strand of CP171343.1, from coordinate 132,633 downwards.
ATAACGATCAAAAAGGCCCAAGCGGACTTATCGTTAGCTTTGACGTGCTGATGACGGCGGTTTCCGTGGTTTCGAGAGCCCCCGTCAGTATAGACGGTAACGGTATCTATAGCTAACGGAGGCGTCGTCCCGTGAAGGTACTCCACGGCGGCCCGTTTATGATTAAAGCCTCTAAACTTAGGCTTGGAATAGCCCGTCAGCATTTTCTGAACGGTCGGCCAATCCGTATACAGTCCAGGCTTAGGTCCTTTCTTAACGGCGTAGTACTTTTTACTCAAGTCGGTTCACCTTCAAGAAGCAAAATAAAAATCCGACTAAAAATTAATTAATAGCCGGACTCTAACTAGTTAATTGAAAATTACTTTTTGAAATCATTTAATAATGCCTTTTGCATTGCAGCATTTCGAGCTTGTTTCTTTTGAGATTTCTTATGATCGATTGGACGACGACCTTGTACGCCATTTGGATGACATGCACGCATGAGTTAAACCCTCCTTTATTTACTGGGTTTCAATTGTACTTATATATTATAATACACTTCATTAATCTAAACAAACAGTGAAAAGCGAAAAGTTCACTAAGCATCAGAAGTCGTTATAATGACTTTAACGCTTTATCGAACGGAGGCCTTCACATGATCAATCGTTTTCCGCAAGCCGTCACCATCGCCGGATCCGACAGTGACGGAAGCGCCGGTATGCAAGCTGATCTAGAAACTTTTGAGCATTATCATGTCTACGGAGCTTCAATCATTACCGCTTGCGTTGCCGGTAATTCTTACGGCATTCACGAAAGCGTGGTGATGCCGCTATCGTTTATCGATCAGGAATTCAAAGATTTAGCCGATGACTTTAACGTCCGGGCGGCCAAGACCGGAATGCTAGCCGATTCTAAATTAATCGACGACGTCGTTAAAAACTATCAGAAAGCTGATTTCGGTCCTCTAGTGGTGGATCCGGTCATCGTAACTAAACACGGCGCCATGCTATTAAAGGCCAGTGCCTTTAACACTTTGAAGCAAAAATTAATCCCGCTAGCTACGGTAATTACGCCCAACTACTATGAAGCGCAGAAGTTAGCCCAAATGCCGATCAAAACTGATCCGGATATGTTAACAGCCGCCCAAAAATTAATTAAAATGGGTGCTAAAAACGTGATGATCAAAGGCAAGCATAACGATCCTGTAAATCAGAAAAAGGTTCGGGATCTGGTCCTTCTAGCCGATGGTCATCATTTCTGGCTATCGGGGCCCTATTACGACACCAAACGAAAAAACGGCACCGGTGATACTCTATCAGCCGGTATTACCGCCGGTTTAGCCAAGGGGCTCTCGGTCAAGGATTCCATCGTTAAGGCTCGTCAATACGTGGAGCGCGCTATTCATCAATCATTGAATATTGCTCACGTGTACGGGCCCATCAACCATTTTGCTAAATAACAATCGATAAGATACGATTAAATGCGACTAAATTTTAAGCCGCTTTTCTTTTTACCATTTGGCGTGATTCCAAGTTCGGCCGTCCAGCTCCATTCGCGCTTGTTTTAAACGTTTCGTCTGTTCCTTAACTAAATCCCGGGTTCGTTCTAATAAAGCCCGCGGTTTAAATTTAGGTTCATTTTTAATTTCTTGATTCAACTGATGAATTAACCACTGCTGCGTATCCACTATTGATCATCTTTTCTTTTAATCAAATTGATCTGCCGCTTTAAATCATCTAACTGATCTTGATTCTTTCGGATTTGCTTGATTACCGAATCAAAAATGATTTTTCTAAAGACCAATTAAGCCGATTCTTAAGGCCGAACGGCCGCGGATTAGTCAGATAATTCTGGTAATCCACCAGGGTCCGGGCTTCCTGAGCGGGGGTCTGGTAAAAGAACTGCGAAATGATAAACGACGGCAAGTATCGCATCCCGGCTTGTTTAGCCAAGGCCCGATACGGGGTCAACAGCTCCGATAAGCTAAAGTGTTCACTAGCACCGGCTTGGTATTCTTTAGCAGGAACCCCTAACGTTATCACCAAGCCGAACTGTTTATGCCGTAAGTAACCACCGTGGGCCGCGTTAGCAAATTTACGAACCAGAACGTCGTCTTCCCATTTTTTAAGTAGCGCCGGCGCACTGTACCAATACAGCGGAAATTGGAAGATAATTCGGTCAAACTTCATTAATAACCGCTGCTCATGCTGAACATCAATCTTAAAATCAGGATACAGAATATCCAGCGGATGCCAGGTTACGTTTTTATAATCAGCTTGAGCATCCTTCAAAAACGATTGGGTATACGAATCTTTAATGGTGGGGTGTGAAATAATCACTAACGTTTTCATAAAAAGATCCTTTAAATCTTAAAATGCATATATTTAGATACGAAGATGACTAAAGAATCCACGGGCGTTTTCATCCCGTTTTCGGTCCAAGTGATCAAAATCTCGGTCAAACCGCCGGCGATCATTGCAACCAATAACTTAGAAGACTGTTCACGAGTCCTTAAAACCCGTTCATCAATCAAGCCGCCGATATAATATTTCAAACGATCCAGCATTAACGACGTTAAATTATTTTTAATCAACAACTGCATCTTATCCTGCCGCTGTTTAATCAAATTAAAGAAAATCGTCGCGATCGTAATAAACGTCGGGTGATGACTAGACGCCACCCTTTGAATAAAAATCGTAAAATCCCGATCAAATGAATAACGGATGATATCATCCTTAGTCCGAAAATTTCGGTAATAAGTCATCCGAGAAACCCCGGCCGCTTTACAAATCTGCTTGACCTGCAGCTTTTGATAACTCTTATGATGCATTAATTGAAATAAGCTAGTTTCAATTCTTCGTTTAGCGGGCACTCGCCGACGCATTCTACAATCATCTTCTCTATAAGTATGGTTTTGTAAATCACTCATTAATGATATAATAATTTTCGTTAATGATAAAATACTAAGACTACCGATATTGAACGGCCTGTTATATACATCCAGGCCAATTCGTATTATAATTTAATTAGACCTGAATTATAAAGGAGGAAATTATTATGGCAGCATTAGATAAATCCAAAGCAGAAGCCTTAGATAAGAAATTCGAACATAACGCCCTTTTAGACAAGCCGATGAACAAGGTTTTTGATTGGGCTAAGACCGACGATCCAGTTCGTATCGCTTTATGGAATCACTTCATGGAAGCTAATGATCACGACACCATGAAGACCGCTGACAACATGGCACCGTTCTTAAAGATGAGCGATGACGACGTCAAGTCTAAGGCTGAATCATTATTAAAGAAGTAAATTAAATTTTTAATTTAACTTAAACAAAAACAGCCATTTTAGTGGCTGTTTTTTATTTACCTTATTTTTGTTTTTCCTGAGCTTTTTTAATCAACTGCGGAGACACATAGGCGGTGGTAAAACGCTGCAACGGCGTATAACGATGCCGGTGATTATACTTAACCGTATGATACGCCACGACGGCAACCCGTAAGTTATTCTCCGTCAAAAAGACCTGGCCGATTTTTTTAAAATGGCCTTTAGTATGACGACCGGTCCGCCAATAATTCAATTTAAACTGGCCATGAGCATCTTTTTTAATGTGATAATTGCCATTTGAATCGGTCGTTAAAACGACCCCTAAATAACGATTTACTGGGTATTTTCGTTTCAATCTAATCAGTCCTTTAAACCAGGCCGTAATTGTAATTAACATGATCAAATGTAAACTCAAATCAGGACGAAATTGGATATTAGCTCGGTTCCAACCGGGTCGAGAATTAACTTTTAAAGCACCGACTAATCTCAATTGATCACGATTAATAATCCTTGACGGTAAATAATCAGGGGTACTTTTAGTAATTGCTTGAACTGCTAAGAACAAATTTTACCAAAGGCTAATAAAAGCAAAATAATCGCAACGACTAAAAAACGCCGCGGAAATTGAATTAAATTAGTTACAGGAGTCCAATTCCGTGAGCCCAATTCCACGGAAACCAAGAACTCGACAGCCATAAAAACAACCAGCCGATCAACGTGACCGTTTTCCAGCGATAATCATAGGTCCGCCAGCGAAAAATCAATCATTAGGTCTTGCTGGGGAAAAACTGGGATAATATGGTTCGTGGTAAACATTTCCACAATGTTACCCCATACGTTCCCGGATAATAAAATCGTTAATCCCGCAGCTTTAAAACCGTTCATGAACATAAGGCCTTTATCTTTAGATGTAACTAAGCCGACGATAAACATGGGTATTAACGCCATAATTGCAATTAATGAGCTCATCAGATGAGTTTGGACCAACAACGTCATCGTTAAGGCTAACGATAAAACTCTGATTTGATGATTCTTTAGCATTTTAATACCACATAAAATCGCCAGAGGTAAAAATACGGCACCCACCCCCGTAAATTTCTGAGCAGTCGGCCAGATACTGACGGGATAAGACGTCATATATATAATACTAATCACTAACGAAGCCCAGCGCTTAATGTGACTCTTAACCGCTAAAACATACATTAGCCATCCGCTCAATGAAAGAGCCATTAAAGAAGTAACCATTTGAAAATTAATCCAATTTTTACAAAGTAATAATATTCCACCAAAGATATAAGCCATTAACGGGCCGTAAAAGGCATTCACGATTCGACCGGTTTGATGAAAAGCAAATAACGATTGAAAATAACTAAAGTGACCCGTTTTAATTTGCATTGCCGCTTCGTAAAACCGATTCATATGAAAAGTTGAATCCGTTCCTGCAATAAAGGCGTGATGAGATATTTGAGCCCACATAATAAAAGCCGCATTGCCTAAAAAAATCAAGTACGAAAGTAAATTAATAATTACAATTTCAAAACTAGATTTTGACGATCGAGAATTTTTATGAATCGCGATTCGATCTGGTTTCATTAGTAAGCCCTTTCAAAATAAATATCATAGAATATTATAACGCGATTTAATTTAATTAAAATTAACGAACTTTAATATGACGACGACCCGCTTCCATCATCAGCGAATCGTAACGCCGATCGATCGTATGACGAACCATCGCGTTACGACGTAAACTATTCCGGGTCCGACGAATCATTTCACGAATTTCAGCATCCGTATAACCGGACATGTGCTGCTGAACGAAACTAGTGTGACGATAAGCGGAACGGGTCAAAATCGCACCGTACTTTCCGGCGTGGACAATTCCGGTTACCCATTCGTTAATCTTACGATCCTGATGACTGAAGCGGTTAACCTGATCAATCAGATCACGGCTAACGTTCAGATTCCAGAAATTGATCAGCGGACCGGCAAAGAATGCGACCACGATGGTCATGATCCCCACGTCACCGCCAGCGATTCCACCGGCGATTACACCAGCGATCATGAACAGAATATCCTGAGAACTGCGAACCCATTGATACTTAGCGTGTTTAGAACGTTCAACGATGATCGGTGCAATCGCATCATAAGGTGCAACCCCTAAATCAACGGACATGTAAAACGACGTCCCTAAAGTAAACAACAAAATTCCAACTAACGCATCCACGATGATCAACGGAATGTGTAATCTTTCGGCAACGTGAGCGTTATAAATCGTCGAGAACCACTGAATTTCATAACCAACGAGTACCATATTAAAGAAGGTACCGATTCCGATTTGCTTACGATCTAAAATTAAAACGAAAATAAAAATAATAATATTAACTGATAATTGATAGGTCCCTAATTCCATGCCTAAATGATTAGACATGCCAACGTTCAAAGCAGTGAACGGATCTAAACCAACGTGCCCCATCTTTAGAAACGTGGCACCTAAACCGATTAATACTACACCAAGCAAAGACACTAGCGCCTTAAGCGCTTTGCTCAAGAGGTTGTCTTCGCTCTTTTGGGGATTTAATACATCATTCATAAAACTAAATTCCTCCCATGCAAGTAACCGTTTACATCTTTATAATAGCACGATTCATAGCTTTTGCAATTGAAAAATAAAAGCGCTTTCTTTCGAAGCGTTTCAATGTTTAGCAGGATCGGCCGCCAGGATAAAGACGACGCTTAATATCAAAATTCCGCCGATAATTTCTGCCCAGTTGAACGGTGTACCTAGGAACATAATCATCCCGACGGTCGCCGACAACGGTTCAAAAGTATCCAGCATTCCGGCGACGGTCGGTGAAATGTACTTTAAACTCGAAATAAAGAACATAAAAGCCAGAATAGTACTAAAAAGAACGATAAAGGCAACTCCGGTAAACGTACCCAAAGTTAATTTCGGAGCGTCGACCCAGAACGGGTGGACAAAACTAAAGATAATGCCGCCGAGCAGCATTGCCCAGCCAACTAAGATCGAAGTATTGTAATGCTTTAACAACGGTACCGGTAGCATGGTGTGTAACGTGGCCGCAATAATCATAAGGGCTCCGTAAATTAAAGCGGCTTTACTGATTGAAAGTTTAGTCATATCACCCTTAGTGATTAACAGCCACGTTCCAACAATCGATGCTAATAACGCCAGCCATTCACACTTGGTGGGAAACCGGCGATAAATCACGATTGTGACCAACATGATCAAAACGGTGCCTAGATTTTGCAAAATGGTTCCGGTCGCACTATTACTAGCTTTAACAGTAACTAAATATAGATACTGAACGGCCGCCATTCCTAGAATCGCGTAACACAGAAAGGTTAATAAACGTTTTTTATCATGCCACAGCTTGAAAATCGGCTGATGCTGACAAGACCCGGCGAACAATAAGATTAAAATGCCGGCAATCGAATCCTTAACGCCCATCAGCCATTCGGGAGAATACGAAGCGTCCTGAAAAAGAAATTGCGAAATCGGGCCCTGAATTCCCCAGCAGAAAGCAGCAGCAATCGCGAGAGTCGAACCAACTAAACGAGGCTTACGAGTCAAGTTATCCACTCCTTAAAATTAATTACGGGCTCAATTATAGCAATTTCACAATGAGTTATCCACAGGTTGATAATTCATAAAATGATATAATAAGACTATCCAAGACAAAGAAGATGAAAATGTGTCATTTACATTAGACCAATTCTTTAACCATCGGCCCACCACCGACGTAGCACGTGATCTATTGGGGAAACGGATTACCTATCATAACACCAGCGCCTGGATCACCGAAACGGAAGCTTACGTCGGAGCCAAAGATCAAGCGGCCCATGGCTATAAAAATCATAAAGCTAAATGGAACCGAGCCCTTTTTATGGCACCTGGCACCATTTATGTCTTTACCATGTACGGTTCTAACCTTCTGAATTTCATCACTCAACCGGTTGGCAATCCACAAGGAGTTCTGATTCGCGGTGTTCAGCCAGCTTCCGGAATCCAATTAATGCAACGGCGTCGTCACCAAACAGGGATCAATTTAACCAACGGCCCCGGAAAGTTATGCACAGCAATGGACATTGATTTGATCCGGACGAATCGGCGTTCCGCACAAAGGAAAATGGACGACCGCCCCACTCCGCTACTACGTCACGGGTAATCCCTTCGTATCTAAACTGCCTAAAAGTAAAATGAATTTCAAAAGTAACGGATGGAAATAGTCAACAAATGAATAATTGATCTTTAAGTTTTTTGATTTAATTTTTAATTATCTAATTAATTATTTACATAACTATGAATTTTCTTAATGGTCTTCTGTTTATTTTCCCAGCATTTCTTGGATAGATCGACCGGATACTTCTGCGGATTCAACTGACGCTTATATTCAGGCCATAGCGAAGCTAACGAAGCGTTAGCATGACGCTTAATATCAGCAACCGACGGTTCTTGATAAACCTGTTTACCATCCTTAAAAATGGTCTTTAATAACGGTTCAGCCTTAAAATCAGTCAAGGTCTTGTTGATATAAGTATACTGCGGATGGAACATATACAGTGACTTTTCGTTGTTGGGATCTTCACCGTCAATGGTGACGTAGTCCCCCTCGGATTTACCATTCCTCCGCTTGGTAATTCGCCAGACCTGTTTTTTGCCCGGAGTGGTAATCTTGGCAGGATTATTAGTTAACTTCATAGCGTTGCGCATCTTGCCATGGCCGTTATCAATCGTCACCAGTTTATAGACACCGCCTAGGCTCGGCTGATCGTAAGCGGTGATTAACTGGGTGCCCACGCCCCAGGCGTTGATCTTGGCGTGCTGCATCTTTAAATCGGTAATAATGTTTTCGTCCAGGCCGTTCGAAGCCACGATCTTGGTGTTGGTAAAACCAGCCGCGTCTAACATCTGACGGACCCGTTTAGATAAATAAGCCATATCACCGGAATCCAAACGAACGGCCTGGAAGTTGATCCGGTCACCCATCTCTTTTGCAACCCGAATAGCGGCAGGAACTCCGCTCTTTAAAGTATCATAGGTATCAACTAAGAACGTACAGTTATGATGCGTTTCAGCATAAGCCTTAAAAGCTTTGTAATCATTACCATAAAGTTCGATTAACGAATGAGCGTGCGTCCCGGCAATCGGTAAGCCAAATAATTTACCGGCTAAAACGTTCGAAGTCGCATCAAAGCCACCGATGTATGCGGCACGAGTGCCCCATAATGCAGCGGAGACTTCCTGAGCACGACGGCTACCGAATTCCATGATGGGATCGTCACCGGCCGCGGCCCGAATTCGGGAAGCTTTCGTGGCAACCAACGTCTGATAATTGACCATGTTTAAAATCGCGGTCTCAACCAGCTGACATTCCACAATGGTGCCTTCGACCTGAACGATCGGTTCATGAGCAAAGACTAAATCGCCTTCGTGAGCGGAACGAATGGTCCCGTGAAACTTAAAATGACGTAAGTAATCTAAAAATTTCGGGTTAAAGTCACCCGTACTCTTTAAATATTTAATGTCACTATCGGTAAACTTTAAATGATTAACGTATTCAATCACGTGTTGCAAGCCCGCAAAAATCGCGTACCCGTTCCCGAACGGATTGGTTCTGAAGAACATTTCAAAGACCGCGTGACGATTCTGAAGATGTTCACCCCAGTAAGTCTGCATCATACTGAGTTCGTACGCATCGGTATGCAAAGTCAAATTCTTTTCTGACATGTTATCACCTCTGGCTTTAACCAGTTTCATTAATCGTTTAATTAAGTGGCCTTTCCAGACCAATTTGACTATATCATATTTCAAGCAATCAAATAAAATGATAACGCTTATTGGACCAAAATAAAACGCCCGTAATCAAATTACGGACGTCAAAGGATCTTATTTAATTAAGTTTATTCTTTCCAGTCTTTAGGAGAATCGTCCCAGTGATCGACTTGATCAGTGTACGGAGCGTTAGCACTGTGCCAGGTAAAGTTATCGTACCATAGAGAACGCTTTTCCTGATCAACGTCGTTAATGGCTTTGATTTCGTCATCGTTTAACTGGAAATCAAAGATCTGACTGTTCTGAACGATCCGCTTTTCGTGAGCGGACTTCGGAATGGTAACGATACCACGGTCCCAGTCCCAGCGTAAGATAACTTGAGCAGCGGACTTGCCGTGCTTCTTAGCAATCTTATTAATGGTCTTATTACCTAGGGCTTCACCGCCACCTAATGGTGACCAAGCTTCGGTCTGAATACCTTTCCAGTCATCAAAAGCAATGATCTTCTTTTCCTGGTTAATCGGATTGAATTCCATCTGGTTAACGGCTGGAGTAACGGTAGAATGAGCTAATAGGTTCTTCATTCGCGCCACGCTGAAGTTAGAAATTCCAATGGCACGAACTAAACCTTCATGATATAGCTTTTCCATTGCACGCCAAGTATCAATGTACTTACCGTCAACCGGCCAGTGCATAATATATAAATCAAGGTAGGATAAACCTAAACGCTTCAACGTACCTTTAATGGCGTGTAAAGTGCTGGCGTAACCCTGATCACCATTATATAGCTTAGAAGTGATAAATAATTCTTTACGGTTAATTCCGGTCTCGGCGATGGCCTCTTTAATACCCTGGCCAACACCGTATTCGTTACCGTATTGTTTAGCGGTATCGATTAAATGATAACCATGTTCGATCGCGTTCTTAACCGAATTTTTAGCGGTGCTATTATCCGTCTTCCAGACACCTAAGCCTAGGCGAGGCATCATAACGCCGTTATTTAATTTAGTAGTTGATCTTAAACTTTCGGACATATAAATCCTCCTGATTCGATAACTTTACTTTTGACTACATTTATTATTATAACGGAAACCGGAAATTAGATTCAATCATTAACGTTTATATTCCATAGTGCATTAATATTATGCTGTTTAAACGGGTTACTAAATCATTAGCTCGATTCAGATCGTTCTGAGCTCGGTAAGCATCCGTTAACGCTATGTCAAAATTATCTAGGTGCGGATACAGATCCATGATCGAATTCTGAGCGTTAGTTTCGTCATCCATCCCCGAACGGAATGCCGCAACGAAACGATCTTCGTATACAACGCATTCTGTCCCGTCACGTAATTCGTATAGCCCTGGTTCGGAATTGCTAATCCACAGCCTAGCCATTTATTAATACGAATTTTCAAATTAATCACCTCATATAAAATATAGCTTTAATCCCCAAATCGCTGTATAATTAATTTACTCTTAATTTAAAAATACATAATACAAAACGGTAAGGTGTTTTATAAAAATGAGTACCAGTTTATTATTTAACCTTAGTTTTGACCTAGGCGGAATTTCTCTAATTCTGTTCGTGGTCTGGTTCTTCGTCAATTTTAATAATTCAGAAGCCGCGTTTAAATGGTTTTCACTATCTATTTTAGCATTATTGGCCAGCGTAATTATTCTTAGTTACGGATCCACTAAACTTTCTAGAACCCGAAGTTCGTTACCTAGTCAAAACGAGACAGAAATTATGAACCTTAAACAAGAAATTTCAAATTTAAAATCTAAAAAAGCCCCATTATGGTTCGCGGAGTCCATAGTGACCAGATCTATAAAATTAAGGGATCACACAACCCATTGACCGTTAACGAATTCGTAGTTGTCAAAGGAACTTAATGAAAATCTAGTGATGATAAAATCCGGTGCATCTTAACGTTGCGGATTGATAACGTTTAGTCTTGAAATCACGCAACGCTTTTGAAGCACCGTTTTTTTTCGTCCAATTAACGTCCTTTAAGATGTAGCAAAAATGATGAGCACTTTTTTGATACTGACCCATCGTTTGATAAAGGACCGCTAATCGATAACGGGTCTGGTTATCATGCGGATCTAATTTAAGGGCCCGTTCATAATCGTCAGTTGCTTCGTTAAACTGATGTAAATGTTGCTGCCGTAGTTTTCCACGGTTAATAAACGCTAATGTATAGCGAGGATTAACTGCAACGTTCTGGTTAAATTCATTTAAGGCTTCTTGATATTTATGTTTATCTAATTGGTCAATCGCTAAATTATAATGATGATTAGCTTTAATAAATTTTGATAAAATCGACAAGTTAATTCCTTCATTTCCTTGATAAATAACGTGATACTTATAGTATAATAATAGCGAAAATGATTAAATGCCTTTCAGAAAGAAGTCTATTTTATGTTACTCGTAATTATTTTAATCGTAATTTTAGCGGCCTTCTTTTATTATCTCCACTACCTTAATAAGAAAAGACTTCAGCATCTAATTCAAATCGCGCCGGACGACCTAGTTCACTACCAAGGAATTGGCCTGGTTAGAAACGAATTTAATCCCCTGGATAAAATCGGAATGGATCGATATCATCACGTTCGCTACATCGGGGTCGACAAACAGCACCGGGTCCTCTTCCCAGAATCTAAATTTGGCAACCGAGCTCGTTATTACTTAACGTCAACCAGCTTCAGCCCTAAACTATCCCAGTCCAAACATCCCAAAGACAACGTAAAAGCCGCCATTAACGTTAAAGGCGCTGCGTATAGCGATAACGCTCGCCAAAGCGGGCTGGTCTACCTCACACTGATCAAAGACGATTTTTCCAACGCCTTTAAGATTGAAATCAAGGCTCAGCAGCACGACGTTAACGCCTTAAACCAGACCTTCGCTTTAAGCGCTGCCCAGCTTAAGGCCCTTCGGCAGCAAATCACCAAAAATTTAGTTCTTAACGACCCGAAAACGGACCAAAAAGACCTGATTCTTAGCGTGCTGACGATCGTTAACCCTAATATCACCGTGGCCCAGCAGCTGCTTAAAGGCTACCTTGACCGAATGTAATGATACATGATCATGCTTAGCTAACGGCTGCGGATTAAAAAACGTAAAATACTCCCGAGCAGCCTGGTCATACTGACCTTTACTCATAATTAAGAAAATCAGATACATCATCACGTGAGCTTCCATCTTAGAATAATGTAATTTATGAATTGCATGAATTACCGATTGATAACTAGTCTGTTTACTGATTGGAATCTGCTGAGACATAGTTTCGCCTCCAAAAAGAAAGCATCACGTTTAAAGTGATGCTTTTTTATACATTATTTTATTTATGCGTAAAATGAATGGCCAAGAGATTAACGATTACTAATAAAATAATTGCGATAACTACAATCCCAAGACCTTTAATTCGATCGGATCTAGTACTTTGGTGATCAATCACCTTAGTAAAGCCATACAATCCCCAAATTGCAACTAAAGCATCCATAGCACCAAAAAAAACTAGATTTCTAGTATAAGCTTCAACTAGAATTGACATCGTGTTCAGTCCTTATCTATTTACCTTGAATAATGGTAAAACTCTTATCTTTAACTTTACTCTTTTTACCATGTCTTGTCGAACGTCGTTGTTTCGTCAGAAGGATAATAATGCGGCTGATAATGCAACTTCTTGGCGCTGCGAATCACGCTCTTTTCTAAATGCCGACTTAAATGATCTTCAACGTAAGTATCATGAATGACCATTCGAATTAAGCCGATAATTTCTTTAGCACCTTTAACGCTAACGTTACCAAAGACGTTATCCACGTTCTCGGTCTGGTGAGCACCGATATTACCAAGCCGACGAATTGAATCGATCGCTTGCCAAACTCGAGGATTATTTCTAGTTTGACGTAACCGATCTAAGTCGTGATATAGGTCGCCCTCTTGAATATGATAAAAATCAGCCAGAATTTCTTCTAAAATTCGGCGAGCTAACATAGCAGCGGAATTAGGACTCATTTCGTACACTTCGTTGGCTTCTTTATAATCCTGACGAATCTGATCAGGAACGTATTTCGGAAGCGGGTCAGCATTAAACCGGGGATAAATATTAAACACACGATGGTGAGGATATTGATCACCGATTCCAACGGCACGAACCGTGATCCGATGACAATTTGGACATGCTGACATTTCAAGCCGTAATAATTCGGGATGCTGCTGCTTTAATTTAGGACTCGCAGCAACGTTTTTACCTAACGGATAAATTTCCAAACGATTTTTTAACCGCTTTAAATAAAATCGGCTACAAACGTATGATAAATCACTACGATAAAAAGTAGTTCCGCAGAATGGACACTTAATATTATTACTAACCGCATGTTTAACCATAATTTCACCTTCTTTCTAATTAATTTAAACTGAATTAAATTTAAGATTTTAAAATTAATTCCGGGTGAAAGATCCGGCGCTTTAATTCATCTAAAGAGACGTGTTCATAACTATTATCATCGTAAAAGGATTCGGTCCGTAAATCGTTCAGCTTTCTCAAAGTTGCCATGGCACCGGCATAATGACTGGCGCTAATTTGATGTTCAGCAACCTCTTTAATTCATTGGTAGCAACTTCCCCATTAATTACACCGTATTTTCGTAAGACCTGGGGATGCTGATATAACCAATTATTAATATCCGTAAATTTATTAGCGTTTTTTAATAATCGTTTAAAAGTTTTTAGCAATGATTGATTCATTATTATTTGATACTTCCTTTATTAATTTAAAAATGTAATCGGCCATTATACTTTGCCATTAATATCTCTGGCGAGCGATTGGTCAGTAAGTAACCATTACCTCGTTTATCAAATGCCAAGCCTTCTAATTCACGCGTCGAATCAATTTTAGTATTCCAAACGTCTTTTTACGTCAAACGGCCCAGTCGATTAACTGGAATTGAAGTAATCGAACCGTCACCTAAAATGTATAATCGATTATTTCGGCTATTATAAGTTAGACTTTGAATCACATTACTAGGGGCCCAGCGCAGTGCTTGCTTAATTAATTTCATATTAGCAAAGCTGTCACTGCCAGCTTCGGTTACGTTAAGGGCTTTTCCTTGCTCATCAAAAGCCAAGTCATCACCGATGGTCGTGTCACCAAAATGGAAGTTAATCCGTAATTGAGGGGTCAACGTCCGTAAATTAATTAAACTAGCTGCGGTTTTATTAACCTGGCCAGCTTTATTATCCAACAGCCAAAGTTGCTTAGAATTTGGATTAAATGCTAAGCCTTGGCCATGACCACCGTAAAAGACAGGGCCGACCTTAACGTTTCGGCGAGCTGCTCTTATATTGTTATTATAATCCTTGACGTGATGTTTTAAATCAATTCTGATAATTTGATTAGCACCATTATCCCCATTAATGTAACTTGCTGGAGCTTGCCGATTACTGTCAGTATCGTTACTATGACTTCTTTCATAACTATTGGTAGCATTTGTAATCACATAAGCGTAACGACCGTTAACTACCAATCCCTGCGGTGAATAAAATTGATTAATGTTTCGCTTATTATTTAATTTTTCATTATTTTGCTTATTTTTTGTTTTCATTATGACTGATGATGATTTAGGTCGTCTGCTGATGATTCTGATTAGTGGAATTATTAGTACCTAATTTTTAAGTTCATAAGCAACCACAACTTTATTATCCTTAGCCTTATCGATATAAGCCATAATCCCAATTGAGCGATTCTTTGGATCTAACAAAATTTTACGATGGCCCCAGTGAGAACCAGCGTCATGATAAATCATGCCGTTCACGGCACTATGAGCAACTTGAACTGCAGTATTATCAACGTCACCCTCTTGCTCCGACAGACATTCAGATAAATGTGTCCGAGCGTCTAAATAACTAGAACTAACGTGTAGCTTAGCAGCGTCAATTGCACTTAACGCCTGACCTGACTGATTATAATGATTAAAATTCTGATTAGCTTGCGTTGCTCGTAAGCTTGCGACATTATTTAAGGAGGGATCAAGTTTTAACGTTGGCAAATCCCGTTTAGCTCGTTCATGATTAATATCATGAAGTGCTCGAATGCGAATATCGCGAAGGTAATCGGCTTTATTCTTTGAATTAAAATAGCCGTGATAATGAATAGGGTGCGTAATCGTAACTTGATGAGTTTCACGGGATACATCCCCAGGTGCTTTTAGCTTGGGCAGACGATGCCGATTTGCGTATTCATCCGCTCCAATCATTATTAAGATCATAATAATTAAAGTAAACCCAAATTTTTTCATATATAAATAACCTCATCTAAAAAGATTTCTCATTTATATTATACCTTGTTCGGAGCCGTTGGCTAATTATTAATTTGGTTTTAATCTACATTAATTTCAGCTAAAATATAAGTAGTAATAGGAGGATTAACATGAGTAAAGATCGTCAAACTAAACCAACTCAAGTTAAAAACGTCATTCACACCGTTTTAATGGTTATTAATCCTAGTCCCGTTACGGTTCAGCTTCGGAACCGAATTATCACCCAACGCAATTCTAAAGATCAAATCGGTATCGTTACCGAAAAGCCTAATACGGTTAATAAATCAAGTACCACTCGTGAGATTATTTTTAACGTTAATCTTAAAAATGAATCAGCTCTAGCTAATTTAATAAAATCTCAGGGGTTCGACACGGTTTATATTGAATTAAAGCAAGCCCATGCTTATTTCAAATTAGTGAAGCTTGCAAGATGGTCAAACAAAGTGGGATTCGTTATACCATCATTCATAGAGCTAAACTTAATCGCAATGACTTAATCAGTTATAAAGTCGTTAAAAATGCTCAGCCAGTTAATGATAGTACCGTTTCGCCATCTAGCGTTGCTGATTTAATTTATCAAATTATAAGACATCCTCATCTGCATAAGAATGTCGATCTAGGAATCGCTCAACTACCTTATAAATAAACCAATCCAAAAACTCAGCGGCTTATTACCCGTTAAAATCGAGGCATCATTCGTTTTACCTAAGGCTTTACTATAATGACTACTGGTGTATTGCCAAAGATCATATTTATAACCAATGAAATTAGCATACTATAAATGACCACGGGCTTGGTGGTTAATCGTTTCATTTGATCAGCCCAAGATTTTGTAGCTGAAGCGATTCTACGCCCCGCATCATTTTCTTCAATATCGTTAACGTAAAAATTAGCTTGCGGAGCCCGATTATACAAGGAGGTAGCTTCGTTTTTAGCCTGATGATGATTACGATACATACTATAACTATAAGCACCGTATGGTACATTATTCTTAGTCATTTCATTAGCACTATGCTGAAATTCTGAATCCTGATAAGTTTTACCGTATTGAGCCCGTAAAATAACAAAATTAACTTCATGTCTTAATCCGTGAGCTTGATGATTATTAATTCGCCCTTGCCAAGATGACAAATCATAAGCATTAGCCCGGCTTGCGTTTACTTGAACCGAACGTCCAGTCTTAAAATTACCACCAATTAACAAAGTGGCTAGAAAAACTAGACTAATAAGAAGGATCTTTAAAATATTTTTAGATTTCATTAAAAGCCTCCCGTTTGCATTATTAATAATATCATAAAAACGAGGCTTTTAAACTTTCAATCCCTTTTCAATTTAGTTACAAAACCGTTACAGTTACTTATAGCTGGACTAAATTCGAACTAATTTTATAACAAACCAGGCCCTTACCAAGCGGTAAATTTTCCGAAATAATCATATGATGTTTTTCTAAAATATCTGAGGTCTTATCAACCATATTTTCTAAACTTACGTTGGTATTCAATCTAACCCCAGTTAAACGAGCTTTCTGAATACTGGACTGAATTAACATAGCCATTGGCACTTTAGCAACGTTATTCCCGTTCATATGAAGGACCAGAAGTGCAAAAATACCGGACGCATTGATACCGTGCTGAATATCATCCAAATTGGTCAGAAGTTTCAAAGCATCGGGGTTCATTTTAACGTTATTGTTGTTCATTTAAAACATCTTCTTTAATTTATTTGCTAAGTTTAACCCAGCCCTGCTTTGAGGCATTGTAAACGTAAGCGACGGGATTCTTCTGCATTAGGTGTCCCTTTAGCCAAATCACGTGATTAACATTAACATCCTTAGCGATTACAGCCCGCCGATTATTAGGGGCATAATGATTCATAATATCCGGTCCGTAATTTCGAAGATCCACAAACCCGCTCATTTTCCATAAACGAGGATTATTAGAACGCCGAAAATGTGATCTTAAGATTATTATCAAACTTCTTTCTAAATTATTTATGAAAGGAAATTAATATTGCTTTATTATCGCAATTGGTTGTCTGGGTTATGAACCCGTTAAATCATATCTAATTAATCACTAATGAGCCAAGTTAAGCCCGTTACCATGAGTCAGGTCGTTAGCGCACGAATGCATAATAAAAACTTACCGGTCATCGGTCAAATAATGGTTCCCTCCGTAGGCCTCCATTTACCAATTGGCAAAGGCATAGATAATCAAACGTTAATGCTCGCAGCTGGTACTATGAAAGCTCAGGAGAAAATGGGCCAAGGTAATTATTCGTTAGCTGGCCACCATATGATTAATAAATCAGCCCTCTTCACCCCGTTATATTTTCATGCTCATAAGGGAACTCGAGTTTATTTAACCGACATGAAAAAAATGTACGTCTATAAAATCAACGTTCGTAAAATTATTAGTCCATATGATTTAAACGTTATCCATAATACTCGTCAGCCAATTTTAACTTTAATTACCTGTAACGATAGTGGAAGTAAACGATTATTATTACAAGGTTAAGCACGCTTCACCCGCAATTCAAAAAGATGCTAATAAAAAGACCAATAATCATAACGTTTTAAAGGGCTACTAGCTGACATATAAATTAAATATGATATAATAAACTTGTAGTCATTATGGGGATGTTAAGGATTCGACATTCAGTCCTCAGTAGTACTGCGCCCGTTAGGCGTACGTATAAGCGCACTTTCTTTGTTTAACTGCAAACAATAATGAAGCTATCGCTGCGTAATTTAACAGCGCTCCTGTATTAGTGACACCGGATAGCTAATATAGTATCATATGCCGGCTGTTGTTGATGTTTTGGTTTGCATACGACGTGAAGGTATTATAAAGGGCTGTTTGGACACGGGTTCGATTCCCGCCATCTCCACTATTAATTAACAAGATAAAAAATATTATGCAGCCAAGAAGATTCGAACTTCCATCGGGATAAATCCCGACGAGATCCTTAATCTCGCGCGTCTACCAGTTCCGCCATGGCTGCATTATTTCTTTGACGGTTATTAATATAGCAGACTTCGAGCTATTTATCAAATAAAGGCTTATTCACCACGAACGGTGGTTCCGTTTCGATCAATATCTAAAATCCGAATTGCGCCCTTTAAGTTTGGATCATCACTTAACCGATCATGAAGCCGATTTAATTCAATTCGCTGACCAAACGTAACGATCAAAGGTCCCTGACCATTTAAATAAGTACCGTAAATACCTAATTTATGGGCTTGCTGTCGGATGACTTTTAAATCATGAAGCCCTTTTTTGCGGTGATGAGCCTTAATCGGATCCTTTTCCATCATCATGGAAGCCTTCGTCCAACGATTATCCATAACCGCAGCAATCAAAACGTTAGAAACGTCAATGGATTGAATCATTTCGAGCAACGGCACCTTTTTAATTGGATAAACTTTATGATGATTACTATTATAATGCGGAATAATATACATCAAAGCGGAGACCTGAGGCATGTGGGTCTTAACGGTCGAAACCCGCTTACCATTAGCAAAGGATGCGGTTAAATCACCTAAAATACCGGAAGCTATACATTCAGGATGACCCACCAACCGGTTACCAATGTCAATTTGCTGATCCAGCGTCAACTTCATATGACCCAAAACATTAGCGATTTTAATTCCCGCAATAATGGAAGCGGTACTATGACCTAGACCATGAGCCTGCGGAATATCTGACATGACCGTTAACTGACGGGGCGCAATCCGTGGATTAATCCTTAAAATGGTTTGAACAATTAAATTACTGGAATCATGAGGAATTCCCTTTAATGAATGGTTAACCCGCCAATGATCCGTCTTTTCTTCAACGATGACCGTTGAATAAAGGGCAAACGCGATTCCTAGCGAATTAATTCCGGCCCCTAAATTCGATGAGGTCGCGGGAATCCTGATTACAATCTTTTTCACTCATTGAATCAGCCTTCTAACTTCAGGGGCCCATAACAATAGCTACACACGTAACGATTCGTGTTTAAATGCCGACGACGCCAATAAATTCGGCCGCATTTCTGACAGCGATATTTTAACCAGTGAACGTGTTTAGGCTGCGGGGCATAACGACTTCCACCTACCGCCGCTAACAATTGCTTGAATTCCGGAGTATCATGACGTCCGGAATAACCTGCTAAATGCAGATGATAATGACATAGTTCGTGCTTAATCACCTTAACCAAGGTCACCCCTGAAAAATCCGTTAGCATTTTAGGGTTAATATCAATATCATGTGATTTTAAATAATAGCGACCTCCCGTCGACCGTAGCCGGGAATTAAACCGGGCGCGATGACGAAACGGTTTCGCAAAATAACGTAACGAAATTTCTTCGACTAACTGTTGTAAATGATGATTAGTCATTATTAATTCATCCCCATCGTTAGATACGTAAGGAACGAAAAATTTTACGCCATAATTCGATGAATCCAGCCAACGACTTGGCTAACGTTATGATCCTGATCCTTTTCGGATTGTTTAAACTTTTTAACGTCCACCTTTTGTTTATCAGGATCAAGACTGTCGGTCATGGCTTGGCAACTCTTTACGTATCTTGGATAAGCCGATTGAAGCAGCTTGCTGGGACCCATAACTTTAACCGGAATCCGGGCTCGGTTTAATTTCTGGGATAATTTTTGATATTTATCCGTTCCCGATTGAAAGACCCGTTTAGTTTTACTTAGATCAACTTTGGAAAGATCTTTATCGACTAAAGCTTTCTTAAGCGGCGTAAAATACTTCTGTAACTTACCGCCAATTTGATTAGTTGTTGTAATTAAATTCATGATTACGGGAGCGTAATCTGACATTCGAGCAATTTTATGCATAATAAATCTCCTGATTATTTCTTCCAGAACGTCGAGTAAACGTTGATCGGCATGTGACGCTTATGTTCAGTCTTCTTGTACCAATTTTCGATAACATTGGCCGCATGATCACTAACCGGACGACCTTCTAAATAAGCATCGATATCCTTATAACGAACGCCTAAGGTAACTTCATCTGGTAAGCCCGGATGACCATCTTCTAAATCAGCAGTGGGTACTTTTTCATATAAATGAGCCGGAGCATGCAAGACCTTTAGCATCTGTTTACCCTGTCGTTTATCTAAGCGCCATAACGGAGCAATATCACTGGCACCGTCACCATACTTGGTGTAAAAGCCGGTAACCGCTTCAGCAGCATGATCCGTACCAACGACGGCACCGTGAGTCTGACCGGCAATCGCGTACTGAGCGACCATTCGTTCACGGGCTTTGATATTACCCTTATTGAAATCAGAAATCTTAATGCCGTTCTTTTCAACGGCCTTAACGACGTCGTCAGTCATGGATTTAATGTTGACCCGAACGACTTTATCAGCGTGCATGTAATGAATAGCTTCCATAGCATCACTTTCGTCAGCCTGTTCACCATATGGTAAACGAACCGCGATAAATTGATAGATGTTATCACCAGTTTCTTTTCGCATTTCGGTCATGGCCATTTCACATAATTTACCGGTTAACGTCGAATCCTGGCCACCGGATATACCTAAGACTAAAGTTTTTAAGAACGTATATTTCTTTAAATAAGCTTTCATAAAATCAATACTGCGACGAATTTCTTGTTTCGGATCAATTTCTGGCTTGACCTTTAAGTCTCGGTCAATCTTCTTTTGTAACGGACGCATTTTTAATCACCCCTATGATTAAAGAAAGTTAACATTTTATTCAATCATATTTTAGCATTATTATTAAGATAGTTTGAAATTTTAACCTAAAACAACTTAATTATTTTTATTATTCATAAAACCAGCATCCTCAACGTTAACTTTGTTAATACTCATTTGCATCGTTCATAAAAATAATTGAACGCCGAATTGATTATCACCAAAGGACTTTTATCGTAACCGCAAATCCAGAAATCGTAATTTACGCAAATGAACACCCTGAATATCGTAAACTTATTCAGAATGCTAACTATATCACCCCCGATGGGATTGGCATCGTAAAAGCAGCTAATATATTGGGTGATTCAATGCCAAATCGAATTTCTGGATACGATCTATTCGCCAACCTACTAAAATGGGGCAATCATTACCGCAAATCAATTTATCTCTTAGGTTCTCATACCTCCGTAATTAAAGATCTTATAGAAATTATTCATGATCGATACCCTAATTTAGAGATCACCGGTTATCATAACGGCTATTTTAAGAGCTCAAAGTCAATTGCAAAAGAAATTCAACAGAAGCACCCTGACATGGTGTTTATTGCCTTAGGATACCCGAAGCAGGAAGAATTCATTCATAAATATCAGACCTTAAATAACGGTCTCTGGATGGGGGTCGGCGGAAGCTTCGACGTTCTATCCGGACACACTAAACGAGCTCCACAGTTTTGGATCACACACCACATTGAATGGCTATACCGTTTAATCAAAGAACCCCGGCGGTTAGGTCGAATGATGGCCTTGCCACGATTTTTAATCGACGTCTATAAACAAAAAATGACCGAATCAAAATGATTCGATTTTTTATAACGTATTTATAATATTGGGCTAGCTGGGTTCGAACCAGCGCATCTCGGGATCAAAACCCGATGCCTTACCACTTGGCTATAGCCCAATAATATGGACGGGATAGGATTTGAACCTATGAACTCATAAGAGAGCGGATTTACGGTCCGCCGCGTTTAACCAGACTTCGCTACCCGTCCAGAATATATGCTGTTGCATAACTTATGCAACACACATATTATATTAAAAGATTTTAAGAAATCAGTCAATCTTTATCCTAAAATTAATTGATTTCTTATGCCGATTGACAGATTCGAACTGTCGACCCCTTGTTTACGAAACAAGTGCTCTGCCAACTGAGCTAAATCGGCATAATATAAAAGTGCTAACTATAACAGCTAGCACTTTAACTTTAGGTCAACTCCGGCAGGCGGGCTCGAACCGCCGACACTCTGATTAACAGTCAGACGCTCTGCCAACTGAGCTATGCCGGAATAATCGCGTGGCAACGTCCTATCCTCGCAGAGGGCGATCCCTCTACTACTTTCGGCGCGCGGAAGCTTAACTTCTGTGTTCGGCATGGGAACAGGTGTATCCTTCCGGCTATCGCCACCACACTATATTTTCTAGAGAACTTCGTTCTCTCAAAACTGGATAATATTCTTATCTTTCCGAGGATACCTTATTGGGTTAAGTCCTCGACCGATTAGTACTGGTCAGCTTCACGCCTCGCGGCGCTTCCACGTCCAGCCTATCGAACTCATCATCTATGAGTGGTCTTACTTCCCCGAAGGGAATGGGAAATCTTATCTCGAGGCGGGTTTCACACTTAGATGCTTTCAGCGTTTCTCTCATCCATACATAGCTACTCAGCAGTGCCCCTGGCGGGACAGCTGATACACCAGCGGTATGTCCATCTCGGTCCTCTCGTACTAAAGACGGCTCCTCTCAGATTTCCTACGCCCGCGACGGATAGGGACCGAACTGTCTCACGACGTTCTAAACCCAGCTCGCGTACCGCTTTGATGGGCGAACAGCCCAACCCTTGGAACCAACTACAGCTCCAGGATGCGATGAGCCGACATCGAGGTGCCAAACCTTCCCGTCGATATGAACTCTTGGGGAAGATAAGCCTGTTATCCCCGGGGTAGCTTTTATCCGTTGAGCGATGGCCCTTCCATTCGGAACCACCGGATCACTAAGTCCGACTTTCGTCCCTGCTCGACCCGTTGGTCTCACAGTCAAGCTCCCTTGTGCCTTTACACTCGATGAATGATTTCCAACCATTCTGAGGGAACCTTTGAGCGCCTCCGCTACTCTTTAGGAGGCGACCGCCCCAGTCAAACTGCCAACCTGACACTGTCTCCTGCCACGATCAGTGGCACGGGTTAGAGTGTTCGTACAACAAGGGTAGTATCCCAAAGACGCCTCCGCCGAAACTAGCGTTCCGGCATCAACGGCTCCTACCTATTCTGTACAAGTCATATGAACACCCAATGTCAAGCTACAGTAAAGCTCCACGGGGTCTTTCCGTCCTGTCGCGGGCAGCCTGCTTCTTCACAGGCACTTCAATTTCACCGAGTCCTTCGTTGAGACAGTGCTCAGATCGTTACGCCTTTCGTGCGGGTCGGAATTTACCCGACAAGGAATTTCGCTACCTTAGGACCGTTATAGTTACGGCCGCCGTTTACTGGGGCTTCATTTCAGAGCTTCGCCGAAGCTGACTCATCCATTTAACCTTCCAGCACCGGGCAGGCATCAGCCCATATACTTCATCTTACGATTTCGCATAAACCTGTGTTTTTAGTAAACAGTCGCCTGAGCTTTGTCACTGCGGCTGCACTGACGTGCAGCGCCCCTTTTTCCGAAGTTACGGGGCCAATTTGCCGAATTCCTTAACGAAGGTTCACTCGCTCACTTTAGAATTCTCATCCTGACTACCTGTGTCGGTTTGCGGTACGGGCGGTTAATCACTAGCTAGAAATTTTTCTTGACAGTGTGACGTCGGTAACTTCCTTACTAAACTTCAGTCCTCGTCACTGCTCACATGAACGAAAGCAAGCGTTTTACTCACTTCCTAGCTCGCAGCTTGAACATGCACAACCAGCGGCATGCATTACTTAGCCTACTGTGTCTTTCCTTCGCTTAAAACGCGATTAACCGGTACAGGAATCTCAACCTGTTATCCATCACCTATGCCTTTCGGCCTCGGCTTAGGTCCCGACTAACCCTGGGCGGACGAACCTTCCCCAGGAAACCTTAGTCATCCGGTGAACTAGATTCTCACTAGTTTCTCGTTACTCATACCGGCATTCTCACTTCTAAGCGCTCCACAGGTCCTCACGGTCCTGCTTCAATGCCCTTAGAACGCTCTCCTATCACGCGCACCTAACGGTGCGTGTCCACGATTTCGGTAATGTGCTTAGCCCCGGTAAATTTTCGGCGCAGAACCACTCGGCTAGTGAGCTATTACGCACTCTTTAAATGATGGCTGCTTCTGAGCCAACATCCTAGCTGTCTATGCAATTTCACTTCCTTTTCCACTCAGCACATATTTAGGGACCTTAATCGGTGGTCTGGGCTGTTTCCCTTTCGACCATGGATCTTATTACTCACAGTCTGACTCCCGGACAAGTAAATCAATGGCATTCGGAGTTTATCAGAAATCAGTAGCTCAAGACGAGTCCTTCATCCTAACAGTCGCTCTACCTCCATGATTCTTCATCCGAGGCTAGCCCTAAGGTTATTTCGGAGAGAACCAGCTATCTCCAAGTTTGTTTGGAATTTCACCGCTACCCACATTTCATCCAAGCAATTTTCAACTTACACTGGTTCGGACCTCCGGTCCGTATTACCGAACTTTCATCCTGAACATGGGTAGCTCACTTGGTTTCGGGTCTACGGCAACATACTCAACGCCCGATTAAGACTCGCTTTCGCTGCGGCTCCGACTTTTCATCTTAACCTCGCATGCAACTGTAACTCGCCGGTTCATTCTGCAAGAGGCACGCTATCATCCATTAACGGACTCTAACTGCTTGTAGGCATTCGGTTTCAAGCACTCTTTGACTCTCTTTTCAAAGTCCTTTTCATCTTTCCCTCGCGGTACTTGTTCGCTATCGGTCTCTCGCCCGTATTTAGCCTTGGAGGGTGGTCCCCCCATCTTCAAACAGAATGTCACGTGTTCCGTCCTACTCAGGATCCTGAACTGAGAAGTTCGATTTCACCTACGGGGCGCTCGCCCTCTCTGGCAGATCTTTCCAAATCTTTCGATTATCCAAACTTTTGGTAACTCAAATGTTCAGTCCTACAACCCCATGAGGCAAGCCCTATGGTTTGGGCTCATTCCTGTTCGCTCGCCGCTACTAAGGGAATCCTTGTTAGTTTCTTTTCCTCCGGCTACTAAGATGTTTCAGTTCACAGCGTCCCCTCGCCAGCTAATTGATTCACTGGCGAGTAATCACCGACTGAGGTGATTGGGTTTCCCCATTCGGAAATCCCCGGATCAAAACTTACTTACAGCTCCCCGAGGCATATCGGTGTTTGTTCCGTCCTTCATCGGCTCCTAGTGCCAAGGCATCCACCATGCGCTCATAATAACTTAACCTAGATGCTTGCCACTTCCGTGGCAACGGATTTGGTCATTCTGAATGATATAAGAATTCAAAAATAACGCGGTGTTCTCGGTTGAAATTAATATTTAAAATAAATAATAATTTCAATAGGAAATATCAATATTATCCAGTTTTCAAAGAACCAAGTTCTAATGTACGAGCCCTTACGGGCTCAATGGAGTATAGCGGAATCGAACCGCTGACCTCCTGCTTGCAAAGCAGGTGCTCTCCCTGCTGAGCTAATACCCCATAAATGGTATGGGTCTGGATGGACTCGAACCATTGACCTCACCCTTATCAGGGGTGCGCTCTAACCAACTGAGCTACAGACCCATATGGGCAAGGCCTGTAGGCCTCTCAAAACTAAACAAGATCTCGATATCAGTACAAGTTTCCGATCAAATGTAAATCCTTAGAAAGGAGGTGATCCAGCCGCAGGTTCTCCTACGGCTACCTTGTTACGACTTCACCCTAATCATTCGTCCCACCTTAGACAGCTAGCTCCTCAAAAGAGGTTGCCGCACTGTCTTTGGGTGTTACGGACTCTCATGGTGTGACGGGCGGTATGTACAAGACCCGGGAACGTATTCACCGTGGCATGCTGATCCACGATTACTAGTGATTCCAGCTTCGTGCAGTCGAGTTGCAGACTGCAGTCCGAACTGAGAACAGCTTTATGGGATTAGCTTGACCTCGCGGTTTCGCAACCCATTGTACTGTCCATTGTAGCACGTGTGTAGCCCAGGCCATAAGGGGCATGATGATCAGACGTCATCCTCACCTTCCTCCGGTTTATCACCGGCAGTCTGACTAGAGTGCCCAACTGAATGCTGGCAACTAGTCACAAGGGTTGTGCTCGTTGCGGGACTTGACCCAACATCTCACGACACGAGCTGACGACGACCATGCACCACCTGTAGATCTGTCCCCGAAGGGAACAGCTAATCTCTTAGCCTAACAGAAGTATGTCAAGGCCTGGTAAGGTTCTTCGCGTAGCATCGAATTAAACCACATGCTCCACCACTTGTGCGGGTCCCCGTCAATTCCTTTGAGTTTCAACCTTGCGGTCGTACTCCCCAGGCGGATTGCTTAATGCGTTAGCTTCGGCACTAAAGGACGGAAATCCTCTAACACCTAGCAATCAACGTTTACAGCATGGACTACCAGGGTATCTAATCCTGTTTGCTACCCATGCTTTCGAGCCTCAGCGTCAGTAACAGACCAGACAGCCGCTTTCGCCACTGGTATTCTACCATATATCTACGCATTTCACCGCTACACATGGTGTTCTACTGTCCTCTTCTGTACTCAAGTCACCCAGTTTCCTATGCACTTCTTCGGTTAAGCCGAAGGCTTTCACATCGGACTTAAGTGACCGCCTGCGCTCGCTTTACGCCCAATAAATCCGGATAACGCTTGCCACCTACGTATTACCGCGGCTGCTGGCACGTAGTTAGCCGTGACTTTCTAACCAGATACCGTCACTACCAAGCCATTTCCTACTTGGTACGTTCTTCTCTAGCAACAGAATTTTACGAGCCGAAACCCTTCTTCATTCACGCGGCGTTGCTTCATCAGGCTTTCGCCCATTGTGAAAGATTCCCTACTGCTGCCTCCCGTAGGAGTCTGGACCGTGTCTCAGTTCCAATGTGGCCGATTAACCTCTCAGTTCGGCTATCCATCATCGTCTTGGTAAGCCGTTATCTTACCAACTAACTAATGGACCGCGGGTCCATCCAAGAGCGACGCAAACGCGCCTTTCAAACTGAAACCATGTGGTTTCCGTTGTTATACGGTATTATCATTCGTTTCCAAATGCTATCCCATACTCAAGGGCAGGTTACTCACGTGTTACTCACCCATTCGCCACTCACTCCAATGTAAAATCATTCAATACAGAGTATTGAAATCATTTACGAGAGTGCGTACGACTTGCATGTATTAGGCACGCCGCCAGCGTTCATCCTGAGCCAGGATCAAACTCTCATCTTAAAAATAACATAAGAACTTAATTAAAAGCTCTTAAGATTAATTACTAGAGTAATTGTGCGAACGAATTTAGTNNNTCGCAAGCTATGTTAAAAATCTCATAACAGAATTACGAGACCACTTGCACTTGTGATGTCGAAATCTTGTTCAGTTTTCAAAGACCTACGATTTCACGTCACTCGGGATCATTCCCACGCGACAATTATTAATATATCACATATAACAAGTAATATCAAGTTTAATTTAAAATTAATTTAAAAAAATTTTAAACATCATTAACATGTTTAATATCACGTGACAATTGTTACTTTAAAATTAATCAGTATTCTTATAAAATAAATTTACCGCTAACGTCTGCTTGATTCTTATGGTTTGCATTTTTATAAATTACCAAATGCATACCGTAATGGTGGTTAAAGTTGCCGATCGCAAAAATGACGGCGATTAATAATAGAAGCGTGGTTACTAAAGAAGCAACGAAATGAAGTTTACGATTACTAATTAAATTCCAAGAAAGGAAGAACAGAACGGCAATGATGATTAAAGCGTAAATAATCATCTTTATTTAACTCCTTTCTGGTAACCTTAGTAAAGCCACGGTCATGATGCTTAACGAATAACGTGGCCGCTAAACCAATCACTCCAAAAATGATGGCAACGATAAATGCGGCGTGGTATCCGCTTAAAGCAGCATTAATCATATGATTTTTATACTGCAGTGGATTTGCAATTAATAAATGATGGGCCGGTTTAGCACCATCGGTTACGTTCGAAAGGACCGACGTGAGGATAGCAGTTGCAATTGAACTCGCTACCTGTTTAACCGTATTATTAGCACTAGTACCATGATTAATTAAGCGATTTGGCAACGCATTCATTGAATACGTAGTAATGGTCATCATTGACATAGCAATCCCAACGGATCGAATTCCGTATAAGACCACGATATACCATGTCGATGTGTGCTGAGTGAGAAAATAAACCTAGCCCCGAAACGATCAAAAATCTTACCGGTAATTGGGGCAAAAATCCCAACTAATAAAGCGCCCGGTAATAAGGTTAAGCCTGATCGAAAAGCACTATCACCGTGCATGGTTTGCAGATATAACGGTAAAATCATTTCAAACCCAACTAAGCTCATCATCGCTAATGAACCGATGATGGTACCTAAATTAAATTTAAACGACTTAAACACCGTGAAGATCAACAACGGATCATCAATAGATAATTCACGACGAATAAAGACAGCCACGAAAATAAGTCCAATTAATAAACTGATTAATACAACGGGACTTTCCCATCCATCACTACCTACTGATGAAAAGCCATATAACAGAAAGCCAAAGCCGATTGATGACCAAACTACTGATAAATAATCTAAGGGTGATCGATGGTTAGGTAAAACGGGCCTAATATAATAAAGGCCTAGTAGTAATACCAAAGCCATCGGAATAATGTTCATCCCGAATAGATCTCGCCACGAGGCATTATCAACGATCCAGCCTGACAATGTCGGTCCGACTGCTGGGGACAAGCCAATTACTAAACCGGCCATTCCCATTGCTACTCCACGATGTTCAGGCGGATAAATACTGAGCATAATCGTTTGAAACAGCGGCATTGCAATTCCAACACTAATGGCCTGGATTATTCGGGCAATCAGCAATACGGAAAAGTTGTGGCTACATAAGCCAGTACCGTTCCAACTTCAAAGATGATTACCGAAACTAGATATAGCCATTTGGTATTAAATCGGGCCGTTAACCAAGCCGTTAATGGAATCATAATTCCGTTAACCATTAAAAAAGCACTGGTCAACCACTGAACCGTCGATGCGTTAATACTAAAGTAACTCATCAACTTCGGGTAGGCCGTAGCCAACACGGTTTCGTTCAACATTGTAAAGAAACCACCGATTAATAGAATTAATACCATCATCGGCCGGTTGAATGGCTTACCATTTTGATCAACCAATCTATCACTTGTCATCGAATCCATCACTTCTTAATAATAATTTTGATATTATTCATAATTATTTTCATCATAAAACATTAGATATTTTACTATAAATTAATTTATCCCTCAAAAAACGCTCAATTTAGAAATAAAAAAAGCCCTTATAAGAAGGACTTTTTTAATTAATTTATAATTTTAAATTATTTGCCTAACTTAACTTTGTTAGTGACGTGTAATTTGTCATCAAAGTCATAGACAACGGGCTGACCTAAGCCCATTTCTAAGTTCATGATATCATCATCACTAATCCGTTCAATATACTTAGTTAAAGCACGTAAAGAATTACCATGGGCGGCGATTACAACGTTCTTGCCATCTAATAACTTAGGAGCAATCTGATCTTCCCATAATGGCATTACTCGCTTTAAAGTAACCTTTAAGTTTTCACCACCAGGAATAATGTTAGGATCTAAGTCAGCATAACGACGGTCATGAAAAGCAGAACCCTTATCACCAGGCTTCATTAACGGCGGTAAAGTATCATAAGAACGACGCCAGATATGAACTTGTTCAGCACCGTACTTTTCAGCAGTCTTATGCTTATTTAAGCCCTGTAAACGACCGTAATGACGTTCGTTTAAACGCCAAGTCTTAGTTTCAGGAACCCATAACTGATGGGAATAATATAAAACATAATGTAAAGTCCGAATAGCACGGGTTAAGACGGAAGTAAAGGCGTAATCAAACTTTAAGCCGGCTTTGTTAACTAACTTACCAGCGTTAATAGCTTGCTTAACACCGTTTTTACTTAAATCAACGTCAACCCAGCCAGTAAACTGGTTAGATAAATTCCACTGACTTTGTCCGTGACGAATTAATACTAGTTTTGCCATGACTTTTACCCTCTTTTGATATAAATCTTATCACAAATAATTTTACATCAAATTTAAGCGATTTGCATATTTGACATAATTTCGTTTAAGAACAACTCACTTATTAACAATACCACAAACTTAAGGAACCGCAAATTAATAATTCTGCTTCGCATAAGAATAAATACTGAGCCGTGCTTTCGCGCCTGCCGAATTAAATTAGCAACGTCATGGTTGCTCATTTTTTGAGCATCGACGCCGGCACGATGGATTGCCTGACGAGCATTCTTAATCGTAACTTTAAATATCGATTACCGTTCACATAACTCTGAAGCCCCCTGAAAACAATTTAGAGCATCACGATAATTTTGATCAATAACGTCGTAACGTCCCATGCGAATATAAGCTTGATAATTTCGTTCGCCATGGCCATGTAACGTAATCATCCCGCTTCCTAACAATCCGATTAAAAGAAATGAGGCGATGAACCACAGCCATTTTTTCACGTTTAATCCCTTCATTCTTTTTATACTTCATTAAATAATTATACCATTTATCTATCAATTCACATAAATAATTGACTTTAATGTAACTTAATCTTTAAAATTATACTTAATGAAAGGATTCCTAACGGATGTTTGAAAAAACTTTCTACAAAAAACTAGTTAAAACCAGCTTTGACATCCCGCTCCGGGTTAAATTCTGGGACGGCAGCGTCAAAGAATACGGTAACGGTGATCCGCAGATCACCTTGATCTTTAACCGTAAAATTCCGATTAAATCCGTTCTCACTAACTCTTCCATGGCTTTAGGAGAAGCTTACATGAACGGTGACATTGACATCAAAGGCAGCATCGAAGACTTAATTTATTCTGCCTACCCGAAACGGACTAGCTTTTTGGACAACCGAAAGAAGTACGTTAAATACTTACCGACGTTTTCCCATTCTAAAAAAGCCAGCGTCAAAGATATTCAGCATCATTACGACATTGGAAATGACTTCTATGAATTATGGTTAGACAAGACCATGACCTATTCCAGTGCCTACTTTGAACATCCTGACGATAGTTTGACCCAGGCCCAGTTAAACAAAGTGGACTACATTTTAAGAAAATTAGATCCAAAGCCGGGCCGAACCTTCTTAGATATCGGCTGTGGCTGGGGTACTCTAATGTTAACGGCCGCTAAGAAATATAACTTAAAGGTCGCCGGCATTACCCTGAGTCAAGAACAGTACGATTACGTTGAAAAGAAGATCAAAGAAGACGGCTTACAGGACCGCGCCAAAGTTGAACTCAAAGATTACCGTGACATCGGTAAAAACGAACAGTACGACTACGTAACGTCAATCGGCATGTTCGAACACGTTGGTAAAAAGAACTTAGGTGAATACTTCAACTTAGTTAGCCAGTACTTAAAGCCAAACGGCCGCGCTTTGATCAACGGGGTTACCCGTCAGCAAGGCGGCGGCACCAACGGCTGGATCGATAAATGGATCTTCCCGGGCGGTTACGTACCGAGCTTAACCGAAAACCTCAATCACATCATCGACAACGGTATGCAGATCTACGATTTAGAATCCTGCCGTCGTCAATACCAGTGGACCTTAGAAGCTTGGGATCACAACTTCAAGCAGCACTTACCGGAAATCAAGAAGATGTTCGACGAAAAATTCATCCGGATGTGGGACCTATACCTACAGTCCTGTGCCGGAGGCTTCAAAGCTGGTAACATCGATGATTTCCAGTACTTAATCTTCAAGGGCCCTAGTGGTTATAACTTACCAATGACCCGTGATTACATGTACGATCACACGAAGTAATTAGAACAATTCAAGTTAATAAAAAGAGCTGATTAAAATCAGCTCCTTTTTGGTTTACATTTTCGATTTCTAGATTTATTAGTTAAATACATTTATTATTATAAACCTCTAAATTACTAACGCTAACAACCAAACGGCAATCAAGCCTAGAATCACGGAAATCGCCATGGAACGGGTCCAGTACGCGACAACGATCACGATCACGGTCGCAATTAAATCCGGAGCCTTTCCAGCTAGCGAAAACGTGTAGTGATTCGTAATAAAAAGCCCCTTAACGACCAAGGCCGTAAATAACGATATCGGAACGTAGCTCATCCATTCGTTAAACCACTTCGGTATTTTCCGCTTTCGAAAGAACGAAAGCGGAATAAACCGAGGCACTAACGCAACGAAAAAACAAATTATGATGAGCCAAAAATGGTCAAGGGTATTCCATTCCATAGGTCAAGCTCCTACTTACTAAAACTTATCGCCGTAATCGACATCCTTAACATCTTCCTTAGGTCGCCCGGCAGGGTTCTTAAAGGTCTTCAGCAGATGACTGCGCCGGCGATGCCTAGCGAACGATTCAATCGCATAACCGATCAGCGAAGCGATTACCGCCGCGATGACAATTCCTAACGTTGACTTCATCCACATGATCATAAAGACCGCGATAACGGCTGAAATAATCGTTACAAACAATTTAATAAAGTCTTTCGTCTGGACCACGATCATGTAGATAAACAAGGCCGTCAGCGCAAATTCGACCACGTCTAGATTAATTACAATGGCGTTGCCGACGAAATTACCGATAAAGTTACTAACGGTCCAAAACAACAATGAATAATGCTCGACTTCTAGAGCATCCTTCGGCGTAAACTTTTTATCGGTCGTAAACTTCAAGTAATTGATCGCAAAATTTTCGTCATTTAACGAAATCGCGAAAAAGAACGTAAACCGATTGGAATGTCCCTGCAGATATTTAGATAAACTCGAACCCAGCAGCGCGTAACGAAGTTCTAAAAAGAACATCATCAGGACGACTGAGTACATCGGGGATTTAATCAAAACCAGAGACGCAATAATAAACTGGGCTCCGCCACTGAAGACCATCATCGAAATCATAATCGTCAGCCAGGCGTTAAAGCCCGCGGCGTGCAACAAAATTCCGCACGCTAAACCGATCGGAACGTAACTAAGGTCTAGCGGCATCGACACTCGTAAATTACTTAACCACGCCGGTTCGCTCGAACCTGCGTATTGTTTGATCAAAAATTGTCCCCCATCTCAAACATTGAATAAGGCCAATTAACATCCACGTTTATTATATTAGATATCAAGATTAATAACAAAAAATGATTCAATATTAATCCAAGCCAAAGATCAAAAAGCAGCCGATTAGATTAACGTTAAACTCAAAATTTAAATCAAGACGAGCGTGAAAAGCGCTCGAAACGTTGTATTTATGATGAACCCAGAAGGCGGCAGCAATACTGATCACGGCTAACCCGATGTTGACCCACGGGTTGAAGATCGGGTTCAACGGACGCGGTAACAATGCCGATAAGTAGAAGACGGCCATCCAAATCAGGAACAGGGCGATCATAATTAAGAACCGAATCATCCCGTTGTATTTATGCTTAATCCGATCATCAAACAATCGGGTAATGATCGGCATCCCTAACCCGGCAACGACCGAAGTAATCACCAAGCCGACGAAACCAGCGGCGCCTTTTTCACCCTTGAGCTTGCTAGAAATCATATAGGTAATCCCGTAAAGCACGTTGAACAGGATAAAGAAGATTAGCATGTTATAAACCGCGTTCGGCCAATAGTTCTTGTTCATCGGGACCACCTTTTTCGGCGGGTGCAGAATCATGTGGATTCGGTGTTTGACCGTTCCGTATTTCCGGCGGGCGGTAACACCTTTGCGCTGATTAAGACGCAAATCATGAATCATTTGCTGAACAATTTTCTTTTTCTTAGCATCATCCATTTTGACGTTTGTAAAGGCCTTACTGAACTTATACATATAATTAGTGTTTCGTTTGGTTAAACCTAAATTATCAAAGGTCTGGCCCGTCTTTTGACGATGACTAACGTTCGAAGAACGCTGACGTTGACGAGCTTTTCGGTTTCGAATGGTGTTTTGTTTTTCCATTTCTTCTTCTGACATCGCAACGCTTCCCTAATTAAACGTTAAATCTGAAGTAGGCAATATCACCATCTTGCATGACGTAATCCTTACCTTCTACTTCTAATTTACCGGCTTCTTTAACCTTATCTTCACTGCCGTATTTATCTAAATCGGCGTAGTGAATGATTTCAGCTCGGATAAAGCCACGTTCCATATCGGAATGAACTTTACCGGCGGCTTGCGGAGCTTTGGTGCCTTTCATATAAGTCCAAGCCCGGTTTTCCTTGCCACCGACGGTAAAGAACGTTTGTAAACCTAACATCTTATAAGAAGCCCGAATCAACTTATTTAAGCCGGGTTCCTTAACGCCTTCGGTATGTAAGAAGGCTAAGGCATCCTTATCACCCAACTGAGCGATTTCCTGTTCAGCTTCACAAGCGATGCCTAAAGCCTGAGCATGGTGTTCATTGGCGTACTTCTTAACTTCTCGGTAGTAATGAGATTTTTCAGGATGGGCCATGTAATCTTCGCTAATGTTAGCAACGTAAATTACCGGCTTAGCGGTCAATAAGAATTCACCCTTAACGATCTTCCATTCGTCCTTATCAAACGGAATCGAACGAACGGAACCGCCGTTTTCTAAAACGGGCTTGATCTTCTTTAAAACGGCTAATTCAGCTTTAGCCTGCTTATTACTGCCCTTAGCAGCTCGCTGAACCTTACCCAGTCGTTTATCAACGGAATCTAAATCGGCGATCGATAGTTCTAGATTAATGGTCTTAATATCAGCCAACGGATCGACCTTGCCGCTGACGCTGGTGATGTTATCATCATCGAAAGCCCGAACCACGTGAACGATCGCGTCGGTCTGGCGAATGTTTTCTAAGAATTTGTTACCCAAACCTTCGCCACGGTGGGCACCTTTAACGATTCCGGCGATATCCGTAAATTCAAAGGTGGTCGGGGTAATCTTTTTTGCGGGAATAATCTGCTGAATTCGTTTTAAACGCGGATCCGGAACGGCAACCGTTCCGACGTTCGGCTTAATGGTCGCGAACGGATAGTTAGCGACTTCAGCTCCCGCTTTAGTAATCGCGTTAAATAATGTTGACTTACCAACGTTTGGCAAACCAACGATTCCAGCAGTTAATGCCATATTTAACCTTCACTCTTTCTATAAGAATTTACGCTCTCTGACTTTTTCGGGCGCTTTTTTTAATACCTTTTTTAACTTACGTTCAAAATGATGACGACTAAGCATCACAATGTGATGACAATTGGTGCACTGAATCTTAATATCAGCGCCCATCCGAATGATTTGCCACCGGTTAGCGCCGCACGGGTGCGGCTTTTTCATTTGGACAATATCGTGTAAGCCATACTTCATCATGAAAAATCACCACGTTAATCCAAATTAATGTTCAAAATCTTTAGAATCCGGTTCAAATCATTCTGGGAAGTGTAGTCAATCTTGATCTGACCTTTACCGTGACTACCGCGGGAACTATTTAACGATACTTTGGTCC
This sequence comes from Acetilactobacillus jinshanensis, assembly GCA_043289735.1. Classification (GTDB taxonomy): domain Bacteria; phylum Bacillota; class Bacilli; order Lactobacillales; family Lactobacillaceae; genus Acetilactobacillus; species Acetilactobacillus jinshanensis_A. The sequence goes on along the minus strand of CP171343.1, from coordinate 96,798 downwards.
CAAACTTATCCTGCAGCTGATTTTCGGTCTCACGAACGAACGGCGACTTACGAGGATGATAACGACGTTTCCGTCGTTTCCGCTGTGGCTGCATTTTAGCAATCAACTGATTGATCTGCCGAACGGTCAGGGTCTTCTGGTAAGCTCGTTTAGCTAGAGCAACCAACTGGCGCTTATCAGGAATCGCTAATAAAGCCCGGGCCTGACCCATCGACAGTTGCTTGTTCTGCAGCATCGCCTTGACTTCGGTCGGCAAGCCCAACAGCCGCAAATAATTAGCGATGTACGGCCGACTTTTGCCCAACCGTTTTGAAACCTGCGACTGGGTCAGGTGAAGCTTCGTCATCAACGTGTTGTAAGCCTTGGCTTCTTCCAACGGCGTCAGATCTTCCCGCTGCAGATTTTCCATGACGGCGATTTCCATCATCTGTTCGTTAGTCGCGTTACGGACGATCGCGGGAATCGTCTGCTTCTTAGCTATTTTAGAAGCCCGAAAACGCCGTTCACCAGCTAAGATCTCGTATTGGCCAGCCCGATGGAGCGATTTACGAACGATGATCGGCTGAAAGACCCCGTCTTCTTTAATTGACTGGGCCAAGCCCTCTAAAGATTTTCGATCAAAACGAACCCGCGGCTGATACGGATTCGGGACCAATTTATTTAACGGAATCTGAGTGACCGTTTCACCGGTATTCATGCTATTATCACCAAATAAAGCGGCGATCCCACGGCCTAAGCCTTTTTTATTACTTGCCATGAGCTTCCAACACTTCCTTCGCTAATTGCATATAAACTTTAGCACCTTTGCAATTAGGATCATAGTCAGAAATGGCTAATCCATGACTGGGCGCTTCTGACAGACGAACGTTTCTCGGAATCACGATCTTATAAACTAGATCCTGAAAGTATTCGCGGACCTGCTGATTGACCTGATGGCCCAGCTTAGTCCGTGAATCGTACATCGTCAGCAGAACCCCCTCTAGCTTTAAGTCGGGATTAAAGTGCTCCCGAACCAGCTTCATGATGTTCAATAGCTGGCTCAAGCCTTCTAAAGCGTAATATTCACTCTGAACCGGAATCAAAATCGAATCACTGGCGCAGAAGGCGTTGATCGTAATCAAACCTAAAGACGGGGGACAATCGATCAAAATGTAATCGTAATCTTTCTTAATCGGCCGAATCGATTCCGTTAAGCGGGTTTCCCGGGCGATCATCGGCGTTAATTTAACGTCAGCCCCCGAAAGCTGAATCGTGGCCGGAGCGATGTATAAACTCTTGTGGGTGGTGGGCTTAATAATGTTTTTAATCGGTTCCTTATTGATCAGAACGTTATACATATCGGCCTGAATGATCGCTTTACTGATCCCCACGCCGCTCGTGGCGTTACCCTGGGCATCGGCATCGATAATCAAGACCCTTTTACCCAGCGTTGCTAAATCAGCCCCCAAATTAATGGCGGTCGTAGTTTTGCCGACGCCACCTTTTTGGTTGGCTAACGAAATGACATAAGCCATCGTAATCCTCCTTTAAAAACGACTAATTAGTACTAGTTAACGGTTTCCGGTTCGGGGTCCCAGCCCTCCGGGGGTACTTTTCGGGCGTTCGTTTCTGCTTTCGAATCACGATGATGCGGCGTAGATCGCCGGAAACCGGCAACTTGAACGTATGATCATTTAGAATTCGACCGCCTAATTGATCGATCGCATAACGAGCCCGATCTAATTCTTGTGGTGCGTTGACCGATTTCATGGCTACGAACTGGCCGCCGATTCGCACTAACGGTAAACAGAATTCACTTAAAACGTTTAAACGAGCGACCGCCCGGGCAATCACCAGATCGTACTTTTCCCGATGCTGCGAACGCCGATTGCCAAAGTCTTCAGCCCGAGCGTGGTAAAGCGAGACGTTCTTCAAACCGAGACGATCGACCAGTTTTCTCAAAAAGTTAATCCGTTTATTCAAGGAATCAATAATGGTTACCTTTAACTGCGGAAAAACGATCTTCAGCGGCAGCGACGGAAAACCCGCTCCGGCGCCGACGTCACATACTGATAACGTGTGGTGACGAAGGCTTTCGACAAAGCGGGCCGGGGTGATTGAATCGTAAAAATGCTTTAAGTAAACTTCCGGTCCACTGGTAATGGTCGTTAAATTAACCACCCGATTAGCTTTGATTAATAAATGATAATACAGGTCAAACTGCTGACGCTGACGATCGTTTAACCTAATCCCCAGCTGTTTGAGCGCCTGAACAAATTCTTCGGGATTCATAAAGTCCTCCTCGTGAAACAAATACTAGTTTCACATTGATTATTTTAACATAGTCATCTCACATCGACCGCAGCAGACTATTGGACAACGGAATCTGGGTCCCCGGTTCCTTAAAGTTATCGATGATCGTGGCGGCAACGTCACCCGCGGTCTTTCGGGTCCCGACGTAACGGCCCTTCGTGTCTTCGGGCGTGTACATAATTAGCGGCAAATATTCTCGGGTAACTGTTTGCTGCGGATAGCTGGGATCGTTCGCAAAACTAGAAGTGACGATTAAGAGATCGGTACTGGTCATTACCGACATCAACAGGTCAATCTGCTTATCAACGATCGAAAGCCGGGCGGCGTAGCCCTGGGGATCCTTGTGAACCGCGGCCGATTGTAATTCCGGAACCTGGAAATAGATCAGGCCGGTATCCATCTGCTTTAAATTATTAATCAATTTTTTGAAACCGGTGTTATCGTTGGCACTCTGAATCTGGGTACAGCAGTCCTGATCCGCTAAGTAACTAACGAACCGCGAGATGATAATGGTCCGGTAATGACAGCGAGACAAGTGATTAAAGACGCTTAAAGTTCGCAGCGGCTGGTTAAAATCGAACATTTCCCGTAAACTGGCGTCTTTAGCTCCGGAGCGCGTGGTCACCCGCAGCTTTCCGTAAAAGCCGAGCGGATGTTTAGCCGGCGGAATCGTTAAGAACTGATGATGCCGCCGGATGTTACCCAGGCCTAAACGCTGAAGGGTCGGGACGTCCAGTAAATACTGGGCGTCCAAATGACCCAGCGTATTCGCCTTTTCAGAATGATATTTCTTAGCATCCGGGGCCGCACCAATCCCCAGCGACGCAATATCAATAACGACGATTCGACGAAAATGCATATGATAGGCAAAAAGACCTCATCAGTTAAAAGAAGCCAACCGACAAAGTCTTTCCCTGCCAAGGGTGTATATTTAGTATACAATATATTTAGCTTAAATTGATCAATACAGGAGGAATTTTAATGTTAGTGGCTTTAGGCGATTCCGTCACCAGAGGTTTTGACGGTTATCACGATTTATTTACCGGTACCTATCCGCAGGATCTGGAAAAGATTCTCGGTGAAAAAGTCATTAATCAGGGGGTCGACGCGGCGACCCTTTCGGGACCGTTCCTAGGCGACATGACCAGTCAGATCAAGAACACACACTTCCCGCAATACAATGGGGTTCTATTGTTCTACGGAACTAACGACTATGATCATACTCATCATGATCTAAAGCAGATCACGACGGTCCTTAAAAAGAACCTCAAATTTATCCAAAAAAACTATCCTAAACTAAAGATCTGGGGGATTTTACCGTTAACCCGTTACGATAACTATCATAATGATGACGACGTTAAAAACGCGGTCGGCTTTACTTTTAAGCAGTTAATCGCCGCTTTAGCGAAAACCTATCGTCAATGCGGCGTCCCGGCTCTAAACTGGGAAGCGGATCCGCATCCCATAATTACGGACGCCAACTATAAAAAGCGCCTTAACGACGAACACGTTCACCCGACCCGAGCCACCTATCAATTAATGGCGCAGCGGATCGCTAAATTCATTAAAGTAATAATTAGCGCAGAAACCGCGACTTGCTCAGCTTAAGGTAGGGCTTGATCATGGCCGTCTGGATCATGTTAAGGGACTTACCCTGCCAATACTTAGTCAGCATTAGACCGATACTGACGGCCTTTTCGGTCATGCTGCGGGCGTTAGTCTGTAATTTAGCGTCTTTCCAGGACTTCCAGTGACCCTGCTGATCAAAAAATTGCTGACGATTTTGATACACCATCATCGCCAGTACTCGCCAGCCCACGTGATTATTATCGATGATTTGCTTCTTATCCTGATCAACGATCTTTCGATAATTATCAATGACCGGATTCGGCGCCGCTTTAATCCGTTCTTTAACGGCCTGTTGATCCATAACCATCACTTCCTTGTCTAAATAATAACAAAAAAGCCAGCCAAAATTGGCTGGCTTTTAATTTATTATTATTTATTAAAAATGATTACGTTTCCTCAGTACGTACATAAAGGCCGGAAGAATCGTCAAGGCACTGATCAACGCATAAGCGGTATCAAGAACGGTAATCATCCCGAAGCTCTTTAAGACCGGGAAACTCGAGAACATAATCGCAACGAAGCCACCGATCACGGTCAATCCGGAAGCGGTGATCGCCTGACCCACGGAGCCGATCGCACGGGTGATCGCGGTCCGGGTCTTCGCACCCTTCCGAATTTCTTCACGATAACGTTCCATGATCAAGATCGTAAATTCGATTCCGATCCCTAAGACTAACGAACTCAAAGCAACCGTTAACGGGTTGTATGAAGTCTTAATTAAGAACAGGGTCAAAGGCGATAAGCCTAAAACGATCATGATCGGAACGACCGGGAAGATCGATAGGCGCCAGTTGCGGTATACCAAGAACAGAACGATGAAGATGATCAACAGGCCGGCAACGATGATTAAATCACGGTTAGCGGTCATATTCTTGATCCCCTGCAGCATCATGTTCTGGGTACCGGCGGGACGAATCTTCATTCCTTTAATGTTATTAAGATCATGCGAAATCCGGTTCATCAAATTCAGCTGAGTCTCGGAAGCTAAGTTCTGGTTAACTTTGAACTGCAACGTTGCGTAATTCCGCGGATGATTGATCAAAGTCTGCCGAACGGACTTCGGTAACTGGTTAATCGTGGAATCGATCTTGCTTTGCGGAGCGTTGAACTTACCGTTTCTCTTATGATAAGTCGTGGCAACGCTGGTAACGCCCTGAACGTTACTATACTTATGGTCTTCATGCTGACCTAAGCGATAGAGTTTCTTTAAATCGTTAGAATTAGTCAGATGATGACCTTTAACCAAGTAAGTAACGTAGGTCGTCGAACCAATCTTATGCTGAAGATAACGGGTGTTCTGTAAACTGCTCATCTTCTGCGGAATCATGTGAACTAACTGCGTATCGACCCCGATCTTATGTTCCGTTGAAAAGCCGACGGCGCCTAAGATCAGGCCAATAATCAGAACCGGCCAAGCATGCCTCATAACGAAGCCGGCGTAACGAGCCAATAGACGAGACAACGGAGTTTCCTTCTGTTGGTTCTTCGGCATCTTACGAGCGGTCAACTTAGCATCCCGTAAGCTGACGGTTCCAAAGATCAAAATCATTTCAATGAAGTAACTGCATACCACCCCGATCGCCAAGGTCAGGCCGAACTTCTGCATCAGCGGGGCCTTGGACAGGAACATGGTCATGAAGCTCAAGGCCATCACGATCAAAGCGATCCCGACGGCCGGGCCCATGTTCTCGATCGCGACCTGAATCGACTTCGCAGGATCGTGATGCTTCTTAAATTCTTCTTCGTAACGGTTCAGGAATTGAACCCCGAAGTCGGTGCCTAAGCCGATGATGATCGGTAAGGTCGCCATGGTGGCTAAGGTCAAAGGCAAGTTGACCCAGCCCATGATGCCGAACGTATCGTCTAAGCAGATCAGAACGAAGAGCAACGGTAAGATCCGGCGGCGAACCGGGAAGATCAACGCTAGGATCAAGACCATTAAAATAACGGCGAAGATCAACATGATCCCCATGTTCTTAATAACTTCACTGTTAACCTGGCCTAAGATATGCGGCTGACCAGCTAACTTAGCGGTGACGCCGGAGTTAAAGTGATTAGCCTTCATAGCCTTCTTAACGTCGTTCGATAACTGAACGTCGACGCTCATGTCGGATGACTTGCTGGACGTGTTCAAGACCATCAAAGCGTGCCGGCCGTTTCTTGGGAAGAACATCTTGAGCGGCTTCTGAACATTACCGTTCTTGTCCAAGAAGATATCCCGTAACAGAGCCGTTGACATGTTCTGAACCTTCGGAACGTTCTTGGCAACGCTGCCCATTAACACTTTCTGCTGAGCCGGATTCAGCGTCGTCATCGTATAAGCTTTAATTTTAGCCTTCTGACCACTATTCAAAGCCTTCGTGACCATGGCCTGTTCTTTTTGCTGACCGGCAGCGGATTGACTAGCGGCCGCAGCTGCATTTGAGCCATCTGCGGATTACCACCCGTCTGCTTCATGGCCTGAGCAATTGGGGCTTGCTGCAAAGCCTGCATCTTTTGCTTCTGAGCCGGCGTCAAGATCCACAAAGCGTATTGCTGAACCTTAGCTTTCTGAGCATCGGTCAACGAAGCCTGAACCTGCTTAGTCAGCTTAGCCTTTTGGGACTTCGACAGCGAATTAAGCAGATCCCGCTTCAGCTTCGCCTGGTCAACGCTGCTCATCTTCATCTGACCGGGCTTCTGGTTCTTTAATTCACTATTGACCAGATTAACGACGCTGGTCGTATCCGTAATGTTCTTAACGCGATTCGTCTTCCGGCTGAAACGGGCGATATCCTTCATGGTCCGGTGATTGATCACGTTCTTTCGAGAACCGTTTAAAAGAACGTAAAGGGAATCACCGCCGAAGTGTTTCTGATAAGTCCGGGAGTTCTGGTAAATAGCTCGACCGGGGCTTACAAAAACGTCGTTGCCCATTTTCATCTGAATTCGGGGTAAACCAAACGTCAGAAAAATGGTGATTAGAACGATCACGCCAATCCACAGCTTAGCGTGCCGATGGATCGAGCGACCGAACCGACTGAATAGATTTTTCATCACGCGGCCTCCTAACTTAATACGAAATTTATTCATCAATGATTAGATTAAGGCATCCTACGATGTGATACAATAGTTCCATAAATACTGAATAAAAAAGGCAATTTTGTTTCATAAAAGGAGCTGATCAAATGTATCATATCAAACCTGATAAACGCTCACGACGATCCGCTAGACTAATCTGCCACGGCTTTAACCGTTGCATCGCACGGCAGCATGATCTCAACCAGCTGACCATTTCGCAGATCATCCAGGAGTCCACGGTGGGCCGGGCCACTTTTTACCGGCTGTTCGATTCCAAGGCCGACGTATTAGCTTATCAATGCGACCAGATTTCTAAAAAGGCCACCGTTAAATCCCTTTTTCTCAACTGTGCTCAGCTATGCCTTAAGAACCACCACCTGTTCGAGACCATTATCGAATCGCACCAGGCCCAGATCATCTACCGGGCCCTGATGAAGCGACTTAATTTAATCAACGTGTCCGATCAGCAGATGGATTACTTCTTATCGGACCTGACCCACCTAATCATCGGGACCCTCAGTACTTGGATCCGACACGGTGAAAAAGAAACCGCACGTGAATTAATCCGCAACGCGGCAACTACCGTTGGAATAATCTACCGTTCCATCAAATAGAAAAAAGTCATGAGTTATTAAAAATCATGGCTTTATTTTATTAAATTTAAAAATTAAGCTTTACGGAATGCTAAGACGGCGTTATGACCACCAAAGCCAAACGAATTACTAATGGCGGTCTTAATCGGCTTCTTGTTATTATGCTTATTAACTAAGGTAATCTTAGCTTCCGGATCCTGGTGGTAGCAGCCGACGTTAACCGGCATCTGACCGCGCTGCAAAGCGGCGATCACGATAACGGCTTCCAAAGCACCGGCGGCACCTAAGGCATGACCGGTCATCCCTTTGGTACTGCTTACTTCTAAATGATCGTTGCCGTTAAAGCAATTCGCGATAGCCTTACCTTCGGCACCGTCATTATCTTTAGTGGCGGTACCGTGGGCGTTAACGTAGTCCAAGTCGTTCTTATTGATGTGACCTTCGTTGATGGCTTGCTGCATAGCACGAATCGCACCGGAACCGTCCGGACGCGGAGCCGTTAATTTATAAGCATCACTGGTGCTGCCGTAGCCGACGATTTCGCCTAAGATATGGGCACCACGCTTTTTAGCATGATCCCAGTCTTCTAAGACCAAGGTGCCGGCGCCTTCGCCCATGACGAAACCGTTGCGGTCCTTATCGAACGGCATGGAAGCTTTCTTCGGATCTTTCGATGTGGATAAAGCGGTCAAAGCGGCAAAACCGGAAATTCCGATCTTGTTAACGGAAGCTTCGGCACCGCCGGTAATCATATAGGTGGCTTTACCCTGTTTGATCCGTTCAAAAGCGTCACCGATGGCGTTCGTACCGGATGAACAAGCGGTAACGACGCCTTCGCTCATGTTTCGAGCGTCTAAATTAATGGAAATGTTACCCGCGGCCATGTTAATAATGGCGTCCGGAACGAAGAACGGTGAAACCCGGCGCGGGCCTTTATGATCCATCTTAATGACCTGATTCTGAATGGTGTCTAAGCCACCGATTCCGGAACCGTAGATAACGCCGACGTCGTTCGGATTATAGTCACCCTTCTTCAAACCGGCGTTATGCATGGCTTCAAAAGCCGAAGTCACGGCGAACTGAGAGAAACGGTCCATTCGACGGGCGGTCTTGCGTTTCATATAACGGGTCGGGTCAAAGTGATTAACTTCAGCGGCGACCGAGACTCCGGTATCGCTAGCGTCAAAATGAGTGATCGGTGCGATCCCGGTCTTGGATGCAAAAATTCCGTCTAGGAAAGAATGCAAGTCGTTGCCTAACGGACTAACGGCTCCCATTCCAACTACTGCAACACGATGTGTCATGAAATATACCTCCTATTTTTTAGCAGCCGGGACGATAAACGACAGTTCAGCTTCACAGGCCCGTTTGTCACCGACGAAGGCTTTACATTCAACCAGGCCCATGTTCCAGTGCTGACGGCCCATCTTGACGTCGAACCGCAGGACGTCACCGGGACGAACGACTTTGCGGAACTTGGCGTTCTTAATGCCGCCCATGTAAGCGGTCATCCCTTTATACTTAGGCGACTTCAGGATCAAGATCGAAGCAACCTGAGCCATGGCTTCAATGATCAAAACTCCCGGCATTACGGGGTTACCCGGAAAATGGCCCTGGAAATAATTTTCGTTGATGGTTACGTTCTTGGTTGCTTCAATGAATTTACCGGGTTCTAATTTATCGACTTTATCGATAAACAGAATCGGGTAACGGTTCGGAATTAACTTCATAATATCAGTTGTGTTTAAAACGCTCATTAAGCAATGTCCTTTCAATTTGGGTTGATTTATTTTCTGTTTAACGGACGCACCTGTGAAGCGTCACGATAGTTTAAATGATGAATTTGGTTTTGATGTTTGAAGCCAAACTAACCGATTACGATAAGCGTCTAAAATGATTTGATCGGAAGCACTTTCAATTTTAATCAGCTGATCATAAATTCTGGCGATCAATTCATTTCGGGAAACTACCGGCCGCTGCCGAAATAAATAACCGGCGCGGTGCTGAATCGACTTCGGAAACGAACGGGTATACAAATTTAAACCAATGCCAATCACAAAGCTCCGAATAGAATTATCATCAGAACTATGAGTTTCGACCAGTAACCCTCCGCATTTTCGCTGATTTATATAAATATCGTTCATCCATTTAAGATGAATTCGCTTATCAACGTAAGGCTGCAGAGCTTTCGCAACGGCCACGCCTAAGCCCGCCGTCAAAACACCGGGCTTCTTAACGAACCGTTGCTTAGCGGGCAGCGTAATCGTCATGTAGATGCCGCTCGACTTCGGCGAATAAAAATGATGACCCCGCTGACCGCGGCCTTGCGTCTGGTGATCCGCGATCACCAGATGCGGTGCGACGATCGGATGTTTAAAAGAATACGTCTGGGTAGAATCAATCTGCTCAAACGTCTCCACCACGGGCTTCGGGCACGTTGAATTTAATTTATTAATCTGTAATGAATCTAATCGATCGGTCATCTTTAAAGATCCTTTACGATGGTACCCACATAATCAGGCGTGACGTTATACGGAATAATTCTATACTGGCGACCTTTTCGAACGGCCGTTCGCAGATCGGGTAGCGAAGCGTGAACCGTTCGTGCTCCGCCATTTAGACCGGTGCCAATCTGCTTCAAGACACCTTCTTTAACCGTCCACAGCTTTAAAGTGGGTAAATGCCCGGTGAATCCGGTGATAATCGATCGGCCGAATCTTTTCCGTATCAACCGCGATCGGAGTTTGATCAGCCACTAAAATGACCTGCTCTTTGGAATTCGTTATATTAAACGATAACGAATGATCACGTAAATACGGCTTCCCAAAGCGACCGTGAATGAACAAATCGCCTTTTAGAATCTTCGTCAGCGACGTCTTAAATAATTTGGCTAGTAAGCAATCGCCCACTAACTTCTGGCGAGGATGAAATTTATGAACGTTGATCTGGTAACGCCGGTATAACGGCTGATAAACGGGATTGGTAATCGTATCGTGTAAAACCAGCATTAGGTTAAAAGATGAACTCCTTTATCAACGTAGAGAACGTTACCGGTAACCCCCGTCGACAGATTACTCATTAAGAAAGCTGCGGCGCCACCGATTTCATCGATGGTCACGCTCTTCTTATCGACCGTTCGGGCTTGGGATTCTTTCAAAAGATCCCGGTGGTGTTTGATTCCGGTAACGGATAAGGTCTTAACGGCGCCGGCGGAAATCGCGTTAACCCGCATTTCTTTTGGACCGACGTCCCGGGCTAGATAACGAACGCTGGCTTCTAAAGCGGCTTTGGCAACGCCCATCATGTTATAGTTCGGAATCGCGCGGGTCGCACCCATGTAGGTCATGGTAATGAAACTGCCCTTGGGATTCATAATCTGACTAGCGTAATGAACGACGGAAATGAACGAATAAGCGCTAATGTCCTGGGCTAAATTATAGCCGTCCTTTTTAACGTCCATGAATTTTGACCGTAACGTAGCGGGATCGGCATAGGCGATCGCGTGAACCACCCCGTCGATCTTACCGTACTTCTGGCCGATTTCAGCAAAGGCCTTTTTAATGTTTTCATCATCGGAAACGTCACACGGAATCATCGGTTTATCATCACCGACTAACCGTGATAAATGTTTCTTGGAACGGGCGTTTCGGTAGGTATAAATAATTTTAGCACCCTGTGCAGCCATGACTTTAGCACATCCCCACGCAATACTGCGGCGGTTGGATGCACCCATCACGACGATCTGTTTACCATCTAAAATTCCTGACACAACTGACATCTCTTTTAACTTTTAATTAAAATTACGGAAACGAGCGTGACGCTCTTTTAATAACTGCGACTTCGATTTCTTACTTAAAGTCTTAATTTCGTTGACCAACATCTTCTTAAAATGACGCATGGTTTTAGCGTCGTGAACTTCAGGAACGATTTTATCAATAATGTGCTTCTTCAACAGCGTTTGCGGAGTCAAGCCCATTACGGAAGCCGCTTCACGAGCTCGGCTGGAATCCTTCCATAAAATCGTGGCGAAGCCTTCCGGTGAAAGGATCGAATAGACACTGTTTTCAAAGGCCCAGACGGTGTCACCCACGGCCAAGGCTAAAGCACCGCCGGAGCCGCCTTCACCAACGATCACGCTGATGTAAGGAACCGGTAAATTCAAGCCCTGAATAATGGACTGGGCAATGTTATAGCCCTGGCCATGATATTCAGCGTCCACACCCGGATAAGCACCCGGCGTATTGACCAACGTAATGATCGGCCGGTTAAACTTCGCGGCCTGCTTCATCAAACGCAGGGCCTTTCGATAGCCGGACGGTTCAGCGGAACCAAAATGACGCTTCATGTTGGACTTCGTATCGAAGCCCTTTTGAATGCCGACGATGGTAACGGGCTGATGATTAATCAAACCGATGCCGCCGATCACAGCGGGATCATCCTGGTAGGCCCGGTCACCGTGCAGTTCAACGAAATCTTCGGTAATTCCGTTAATCAACTTCTGGATACTGACTTTATTCTTACTTCGGGCCGCAAGAACTCGATCGTAAGCTTCTGGTGATTTCTTCATATTAGAGCCTCCTTAATTCCACTTCAGCATCTTATACAAGAACGTCTTCATCTGCGGACGCGGAACGATTTTATCCAAGAAGCCGTTCTTTAATAACGTTTCCGAACGCTGGAAATTCTTGGGCGGAACCTGCTGAATCGTCTTTTCGATAACCCGGCGACCGGCAAAACCGATCAAAGCGTGCGGTTCACTGACTAGAATGTCACCTTCGGAAGCAAAACTAGCGGTAACTCCGCCGGTGGTCGGTCCCGTCAGGACGTCGATCAAAAGCAAGCCCTTCTTGCTATGCTCGTAAACCGCCTGGGAAACCTTGGCCATCTGCATCAAAGAATCGATGCCTTCTTGCATCCGGGCACCACCGGAAACGGTGAACAGAACGACCGGTAAATTGTTCTGGGTGGCGTATTCGATCAAGCGGGTGATCTTTTCACCCATGGCAACGCCTAGGCTGCCCATTACGAAACGCCAGTCCATAACGGCTAAAGCAAACTTCTGATCCTTGATCGTAGCGATTCCGGTCGCGACGCCTTCTTTTAAGCCGGTGCGCTTCCGAACCTGGTGCAGCTTCGCCACGTATTTTTTATCACCGGCAAAGCGCTTCGGCGCCTGTAGATTATGGAACATCGGCTTAAAACTATCACAGGTTAGTTTAATCCGCTTCTGCGAACCAATGCGGAAACCGAAGTGACAATGCGGACAATCATCATACTTACCTAATTCGCGGCGGTAGAAAACGTGACCGCAAATCGGGCACTTAATGAAAATATGATCAGGAATCCGCTGGTCCATACGTTTTTCTGCTTCAGTTTCAGTCTTTTGCATGTTTGCTCATCCAATCCTTTAAGAACGACTGTTCAATATAACGATTATTGAAGTTGCCCTTTTGGAAGCCTTTATCGCGGACTAAGTCCAAAAGGAACTGGCGGTTGGTCTGAACGCCTTCGATATCGAATTCCTTAAGAACCCGGGCCATCTTGGAGACCGCCTGCTTCTTGGTCGGCATGTGAACGATAATCTTAGCGATCATGGAATCGTAATACGGTGAAATCACGTCACCCTGACGAACTCCGGAGTCGATTCGAACCCCTTTGGTACCGAACGGGAAGTTAGCGTACTTGATCTTGCCCGGCGTCGGCATAAAGTTCTTGGCGGGGTCTTCAGCGTTGATCCGGCATTCCATCGCGTAGCTGTTCAAATGAATATCCTTCTGGGTAAACGGCAGCGGCAGACCTTCGGCGACCAAAATCTGATCTTTGATCAACTGAACGTTGGAAACTTCTTCGGTAATCGTGTGTTCAACCTGAAGCCGGGCGTTCATTTCCATGAAGTAGAAGTTATGGTTATCTTCATCCAACAGGAATTCAACCGTTCCGGTATTGGTATAATGGGTCGCTTTAATGGCTTTGGTAACTAAACTGCCTAAGTACTTGCGTTCCTTCGGTGAAACTTCGGAACACGGCGTTTCTTCTAAGACCTTCTGGTGTTCACGCTGCAACGAGCAATCCCGTTCGGGGAAGTAGACCACGTGACCGAAATTATCGGCGATAGCCTGCATTTCAACGTGCTTAGCGTTCTGAATATCCTTTTCCATGTAGATGGCGCCGTTGTCGTAATCTAACTGAGCTTCACGCTGATCAGCTTGAAATTCACGAACCAGGCTCTGATCATCGGTGGCTTTTCGGATTCCTTTACCGCCACCGCCGGCGGTCGCTTTCAGCATGACGGGGTAGCCCATCTTATGAGCTAGATTTAAGGCCTGGTGAACGCTCTTTAAATTACCGTCACTGCCCGGAATGGTCGGAATCCCGACCTTCTTCATGGTGACTTTGGCGCTGGCTTTATCACCCATTAAGCTAATGGCCTTGGAACTGGGACCGATAAACTTAACGTGGCAGTCTTCACATGAGTTTGCAAATTCAGCGTTTTCACTTAAGAATCCGTAGCCGGGGTGGATCGCGTCACAACCGGTCAAAACGGCCGCGTCAATAATCGCGCCCATGTTGATATACGACTGAGCCGGTAACGGACCGCCGATGCAGACCGCTTGATCAGCTAAGTGAACGAACATGCTGTTACGGTCAGCGGTTGAATAAACAGCAACCGCTTTAATGCCCATCTCGTGAAGGGCACGAATAATCTGAACCGCAATTTCACCACGGTTGGCAATTAATACTTTTTTAAACAATGAGATCATCCTTTACCATTTTATTCAACCGCAAAAATTAAATCAGCAGTGCAAATTACCTTATGATTCCGAACGATAGTTCCGTGACCGATCCCAAAATTACCAATGATCCGCCGCATTTCAACGGACAGGTGCAGAACGTCGCCCGGACGGAAAGCATCCTTAAAGGTGGCCCGTTTGATCCCGCCGAAGAAGACGTTCTTGCCGGCGAACTCGTGCATCGATAAAATGGCGCAGGCGCCGGTCTGGGCTAAAGCTTCGATCGCCAACGGCTTCGGCATCTTCGGATCTTTCGACTGATTATCAAAATACCAGTCGTTAATGTTTAATAGCTTCACCGCGTCGGCGGCTATACCGGGCAAAATATCTTCGACCCGGTCGGTCATCTTGAACGGATAACGCTGCGGAATATACTTATCTGCGTCCATGATTTAATCTTTCTTAATTCCGAAAATCGGCTGGTGGTACTGAACCATCGAACCGTTCTTAACTAATTGCTTGGTGATGGTTCCGCTGCAAGGCGCCTTAACGTTGTTCAAGACCTTCATGGCTTCGATCTGGCAAACCACGTCACCCTTGTTAACGTGCGCCCCGACTTTAGTAAAGAGCGGCTTCTTGGGGTTCGGCCGGAAGTAAACGATGCCGACTAACGGCGCCTTGATACTAGCACCGGCCGGCTTTGGAGCTGCCGGCTTAGCAGCGGGCTTCGCCTGACTGCCGTTAGTCTCCACGTTGTTCTGGGCAACCGCACCCGGACGATTCAACTTACTGAAGTAAATCGAAGAATCGCCGCTGGTTAAACGAAGTTCCTTTAAACTGGAGTGTTCAAAATTATTCATTAATTTTGAAATATATTCTTCGTCCATTCGAAAATTCTCCTCTAGATTTAAATCGTCAGGCCACCGTCTAGGGTGATGACTTGACCCGTAATGTATTGGTTATTAATCAAAAATTCGACCGTTTGAGCAACTTCATCCGGCTTACCAAAGCGGTGCATCGGAATTCGTTTCTTCCAGCGACGGGCGACCCGGTCGCTTAACTTAGCGGTCATGGCCGTCGCGATCATTCCCGGAGCGACCGCGTTGCAGCGAATCCCGCGCAACGAGCCTTCCTGGGCGGTGGTCTTGGTCAAGCCCACGATCCCGGCTTTACTAGCGGAATAGTTAGCCTGGCCCAGGTTACCGTGCAAGCCGGAAACGCTCGACATGTTAATGATGACGCCGTGACGCTTCTTGAACATGTAACGCAGAGCCGCCTTGGTCATGTTAAAGGTACCCACTAGATTAGTGTCCAAAACGGCCTTAAAGTCACTTGCCTTCATCAACGGAATCAACGTATCCCGGGTGATTCCGGCGTTGTTAACCAGAACGTCGATGTGGCCGTACTTCTTAAAGACGGTCTTGACCATCTTCTGAGCGGCTTTCTCATCGCTAACGTCGCCCACTAAAAGATCAGCTGGCCGAGCCAACTGATTCTGAATCTTTTTAATTTCGTCAGCGCTTAATTTACGGTGCGAATTAATCACGATCTGATTATTAGGGTTCCGCGAAAGGCGTTTAGCATCAGCTAAGCCGATGCCTTTAGCGGCACCGGTAATTAAAATTACCCGTTTCATGTTATTTTCCTCCTAGCTGAGCCAGCGTCTGACGCAACGTCTTAACGCTGTCAACTCGATAGTTCTTAACGTCCGGCAACGTCTTATGAGCCAGGTGGCTCAACGTATGACCCGGTCCGACTTCAACCAAGCCGTCTAAATGCATCGGCTTTAAAGCCGCCACGTCGTCCGCAAAGTGGGTCGGATTGATCAGCTGCTTGATTAAAGTCGGCTTGATATTATCCTTAGTAAACGGCTTCGACAAAGTATTGCTCATGACCGTCGTCTTAGGTGCAGCAAAGGTCATCTTGGCCATCCGTTTGGCCAGTAGATCACTGGCCAGCTGCATCAGCGGCGTATGGGAAGCCACGGCAACCTTTAACGGAATTACGATTCGCATCCCGTGGGCCTTCAAAGCTTTTCGGGCCGCTTTGATTCCGGCTTTAGTACCGCCGATCACGGTCTGGGTAGCGGTGTTGTAGTTACACGGATAAGCACCGTCAACGCCGTCACAAACGGCCTTGACCTTAGCGGGATCCGCCTTTAAAACGGCCGCCATGGCGCCCGGATGCTTAGCACCGGCTTCGTCCATGTAATGAGAACGGTCGTGAACCAGCTTTAAACCGTCATCAAACGATAACGAGCCGGCCGAGATTAAGGCGCTGTATTCACCTAGGCTTAGGCCGACCATGGCAGCGGGTTCCGATAACTTCGTCCGTAAAATCCGGTAAATCGCGTAACTCATGGTCAAGATTGAGACCTGAGCGTTATTAATATCATCAAAGACTTTCGGATCGGACATGTCCATTCCCAAAATCTTTGAAGCCTGATCAACCGTTTGTTTATATAACGGCTGATCTTTATACAGGTCCTGGCCCATGTTCTTGAATTGACTGCCCTGGCCTGCAAACAGGAAACCAAGTTTCAAAACTTAATTCCTCCTAAATTACTTACTTTGCTTCTTCTGAATTTCACCAGCGATGTAGTCAACGAATTGGTCAACGGTGTCTAAGTCCTGGTCGGTGTTAATTTCGATATCGTAAGCATCTTCTAAATCATCAACGATTTCGAAAATGTCTAAGCTATCTAAATCTAAATCCTTCTTGATGTTAGTAGAAGGCTTGATCTTAGATTTGTCAACATCATCTAACTGATCAGCAACGACGCTCTGTACTTTAGCAAAAATCTTTTTCTTATCCATAATATATTTCCTCCAAAAAAAATTAAAAGTTAAAATTTTAAGATAACGGTCCCGACGGTCAAACCGCCGCCGAAACCGGTTAAATCAATTATATCACCATGCTTAATTTTACCCGAATCGACCAGCCGTGACAATAGCATCGGTTCGCTGGCGGCAACCGTGTTGCCGTACCGGTTGATACTAATGGGAAACTTAGCGAACGGAACGTGTAAATGACGGGAAACGCTCTTCACGATCCGGGCGTTCGCTTGGTGTAAAACAAAGTACTTAATCTGACCCGGAGACAAATTAGCCTGCTTTAAAGCCTGACGAATCGATTTTGGCACCTTTCGGATCGCAAAGCCATAGATAGCACGACCGTCCTGATGACAGAAGCGGTCTTCCTTATCAGTTTGGTGATATTGCGGATCCTGGTAACCAAAGTGACCGGCCGTCAATTTAGAGCCCAGATCACCGTACGTCGCCAAATCAGTGGTGATGATCCGGCCCGATCCCGAGTTAGCGGCTAGGATCCCACCGGCACCGTCACCGAACAGCACGGCGGTGGAACGGTCGGCCCAGTTAATGTACTTGGTCATGGTCTCGCCGCCGATCAGGATCCCCTTGGCATTCGGCTTCTGAGCCAATAACGCGTCCAGGATTTTGATCCCGTAAGCGAAGCCCGAGCAGGCCGCGCTAATGTCAAAAGCGGCCGCGTGTTTAGCACCGATGATGCCCTGCACCGCGGCGGCGGTCGACGGCATCATGTAATCCGACGACATGGTCGCCACGATCACGTAATCCAAATCGTCGGCTTTGACGCCCGATTTCTTCAGCAGCTGTCGAGCTACGTCAGCCGATAACGAAGTCGTGGTTTCGGTCGTGGCCACCCGGCGTTCATGGATCCCGGTCCGGCGGCTGATCCAGGCGTCGGACGTCTTCATGATCTTTGAAAGATCGTCATTCGTAACCACTTTTTTCGGAACCGCTCGTGCGGTCGCTAAAATTGAAAACCGATTCATCGAATAAATCTCCTAACGTATAAGTTTATTTTATCTCGTAATCGATTATTACGTAACCGATTTTTATTAAAAATAAATAACCGCACTCTCTAAAAGAGGTTACGGTTATCTTAATTTGTAACTTATTTATTTTTAGAACAGGCCGGTAATCTTGCCATTCTTATCGATATCCATATTAAGAGCGGCCGGATGACTCGGTAATCCCGGCATCGTCAAGACTTTACCGGTTAAAGCAATGATGAAACCGGCACCTAACTTAGGTTCCAAGGCTCGAACGTGAATCCAGAAGCCCTTTGGAGCACCCAAACGATGAGCGTCATCAGTTAAGGAATACTGAGTTTTAGCAACACAGACCGGCAACTTGTCCCAACCGTTTTGCTTCAATGCTTCTAACTGAGCTTTAGCTTTAGAACTTAAGATAATGCCCTTGCCGCCGTAACAATTCTTGACGATCTTATTTAACTTAGTTACCAGATCGTCGTTATCTTTATATAACGGCTGTAAAGCACGAGACTGATCACAATCCTTAGCCACGATCTTAGCGAGGTCCAAGGCACCTTTACCGCCTTGACCCCAGACGTCAACGACGGCCGCGTGGGTATGCAGATCTTTGGTAATGTAATTCTTTAGGACCTGAACTTCATGATCGGTTCCGGCGTCCGGCGCTCCGGCAAAGCGGTTAATCGCGACCACGACCGGCTTACCGTAGCGCTTCATGCTGCTGACGTGCTGCTTTAGATTAGCGGCACCCTTTAACAGAGCATGAACGTTTTCTTTCGGCAAATCCGCTAACTTCATGCCGCCGTTGTACTTTAAGGCACGAACGCTGGCGACGATCACGACCGCGTCCGGCGTCTTATGAATCTGCGGCGCTACGATGTCCATAAACTTTTCGGCGCCCAGATCAGCTCCGAAGCCGGCTTCCGTCACGGTATAATCCGCCGTGTTCATCGCGGCTTGAGTCGCCAGAATACTGTTGCAGCCGTGGGCGATGTTAGCGAACGGGCCGCCGTGAATAAAGGTCGGCGTATGTTCCAAGGTCTGAACCAAGTTCGGCTTGATGGCGTCCTTTAATAGTAACGTTAAAGCACCGGTGGCACCCAAATCCTTAACGGTCACCGGCTTTTCGTCATAGGTATAGCCAATCACGATCCGGCTGATCCGCTTCTTCATGTCCATTAAATTGCGGCTTAAGCACAGGATCGCCATCAATTCACTGGCGGCGGTAATGCTAAAGCTGTCCTGACGCGGAACTCCAGAAAAGCGACCGCCTAGGCCCACGACACAGTTCCGGAGTTCCCGATCGTTAACGTCTAAGACCCGGTGCCAGGTAATCTGCCGCGGATCTAAGTTCAACTGGTTGCCGTGATGAATATGAGCATCGATCAAAGCCGATAACGTATCGTGGGCTTCCGTCAAAGCGTCCATATCACCGGTAAAGTGCAGGTTAATGTCTTCCATCGGTTCAACCTGGGCGTAGCCACCGCCGGCGGCGCCGCCTTTCATGCCCATGACGGGGCCGATCGACGGTTCACGCAGGGCCAACGCAGCGTTGTGATGCAACTGATTTAAAGCATCGGCTAGACCGATCGCAACGGTCGTCTTACCTTCGCCTGCCGGCGTCGGGTTAATGGCGGTCATTAAAATCAGCTTATGTTTAGTGTGCTGATCTTTAATCGGTAACGAAACCTTAGCTTTGTAATGGCCATAGGGTTCGATTTGATCTGGCTTTAAATTTAATTTCTTAGCAATCTTTTCGATTGGCCACATGTGACAGTTTTGAGAAATTTCGATATCTGATTTCATTTTTGAGCCCACGCTGATTCCACAACGTGGAATTGCCCCCTCTTAGTAAATCAAATTATTCAGTTAAATTTTACCGTTTTTATTATAGCATGGAATTTTTTATTAGCAGGGCCCTAAGTTGATTTAAAAGGACCGTCAAATTATAATTCAACATGGGATATTAAATTGATAATTCCTTATAAGTTAAAGAAGGTTTCTAGATGTCAATTGACGTAAAGAAGGCCTATCAGAATTGGTGTCAGCAAGTTAACATGCCTGTCTATCTCAAGCGTGAACTTGCCAGCATGAAAAATGACCCGACTAAAATGAAGGACGCGTTCGGCGCCCGTCTGAACTTTGGGACCGCCGGAATGCGTGGCACCATGGGCGCCGGATTGAACCGGATCAACATCTATACCGTTCGTCAGGCCACCGAAGGCTTAGCTAACTATATGGACACCTTACCGCCGAAAGAAAAGCAGCGCGGCGTCGCCATTAGCTACGATTCCCGATACCATTCCCGTGAATTCGCGGAGAATACCGCCATGACGCTGGGTGCTCACGACATCCCGAGCTACATCTTCGACGATATCCATCCGGTCCCGGAATGCTCGTTCACGGTCCGTCATCTCCACACCTTCGCCGGCGTCATGATCACCGCCAGTCATAACCCGAAACAATACAACGGTTACAAGATCTACGGTCCCGACGGCGGACAGATGCCACCGAAACCGTCGGCGATGATCGTTAACCGAGCTCGTAAAGCCAGCGACCTCTTCGCCATTAAAACGATGCCGATTCCGGAAATGCGGCAAAAGCATTTGATGCACATCATCGGTGAAGACGTCGACGAAGCTTACTTAAAGGCCGCTAAATCCGTTAATATCAATCACGATTTACTAAAGAAGATGGGCCCGAAGCTAAAGTTCGTCTACACCCCGCTCTACGGAACGGGTAAAGTCCTCGCTCGCCGGGCTTTACAAGAAGCCGGTTTTACCAACTACGTTATCGTTCCGCAGCAGGCCATCGCCGATCCGGAATTTCCGGACACGCCGCACCCGAATCCGCAGTATCCGCAAGCCTTTCACCTGGCCATTCAGTTAGGTAAAAAAGTCAACGCCGACGTCTTAATCGCGACCGACCCCGACGCCGATCGTTTAGGCGCTGCCGTTCGTCAGCCCAACGGTGAATACGCTCTATTAACCGGTAACCAGATCGCCAGTATCCTTTTGAACTACATCTTAAAGGCCAAAAAGAATGCCGGAACGTTACCGAAGAACGGCCGGGTCGTTAAATCCATCGTTTCCACTGAATTAGCCACCCAGATCGCCAAAAGCTACGGCGTTGAAATGAAGAACGTTTTGACCGGCTTCAAATACATCGGTCAGCAGATCAAAGAATACGAAAAGACCGGCAAGCACACCTTCCTGTTCGGCTTCGAAGAAAGCTACGGTTACCTGATCAAGCCGTTCGTTCGGGATAAAGACGCCGTTCAGTCCTTAATGCTGCTGGCTGAAGTCGCCGCTTACTACAAGAGCAAGGGCATGACCATGTACGACGGCTTACAGGCCATCTATAAGAAGTACGGCTACTTTAAAGAATACTCCACTTCTAAATTATTCAGCGGCATTACCGCTCATCAGGACATGCACAACGTCATGAAGAAATTACGTCATGACCACCTGACCAGCTTCAACGGCCAAAAGGTCGAAAAGGAACAGGACTTCCTGTCATCCACGACGAAGGCCGCTGACGGCAAGACTTCTAAGATCAACTTGCCAAAATCCAACGTCATGAAGTACTGGTTAGCTGACGGCACCTGGTTAACCGTTCGACCGAGCGGAACCGAACCCCGCGTTCGTTTCTACATCGGCACGGTCGCTAAGACTAACGACGGCGTTATGAAACGGTTAGCTAGTTATAAAGATGCCGTTGCGAAGTTAATCCAAACGATCGCTTAATCATTAGAAATTCAAATTAAAATCTGGGTTCGCTATCAAATTAGCGGACCTTTTGTTTTACAATAATTACGTAAAGAAGGATTAAACATGAACAACAGTGCCGCATTCAAACTCGGTCCGGGACATCACCTCACGGCCGAGCAGCAAAAATTAGTTAATCACATCGAAAATTTCGCAAAGGATAAGCTCCACGCCCCGAAGCACGCCGTCTTCGTCATCTACGGCGACGCCGGAACCGGCAAGAGCGTGGTCCTGAGCCAGCTCTTTTACGACATTCAGCAGATGGCCGCGGATAAAAACAATCCGTTATATAAGACCCAGAATTACTTCCTGGTCAACCATCCCGAAATCCTAAAGGTCTATAAAAAGATCGCCGGCAGCGAAAAGCACGTCCTCAAAAAGAACTTCAACCGCCCCACTTCGTTCATCAACCAGATGCACAAGCGGCACGGCCACGCCGACGTAACGATCATCGACGAAGCGCACCTGCTTTTATCCGAAGGCGACCACTTCAATAATTTTTACCAGCATAATCAGCTAGCGGAAATCATCAAGATCTCGCAGGTCACGATCCTGGTCTTCGATAAGCACCAGGTCCTGCGAACCAAGAGCTTCTGGAACGATCACCGTCTTCAGCAGGTCATTCATCCCTACATCAACGACAGCTATCACCTGACCCATCAGTTCCGAATGACCGCCAGCGATGAGTTAATTCACTGGATCAACGACCTTACGGACGGCACTTTAACGCCGTTACCCAAGAACTTCGGTAAAGATTACGATTTCCGGATCTTCGACGACGCCGAAAAAATGCGTCAGGCCATCGTTAAACGCAATCGGCAGGTCGGCCTGTCCCGAATCGTGTCCACGTCCGGCTACCCGTCAACGCTGGACGGCGGTAAGCACTACATTCACGAGATCCACGGCTTTAAAATGCCCTGGGATCAATACAACCATACCCAGACGCCGTGGGCCGAACTGCCGCAGACCATCAACGAAGTCGGTTCGATGTTCACCTGCCAGGGCTTCGACCTAAACTACGTCGGCGTTATCTTAGGACCGCCGGTCTACCTAAAGCCGGGAACTAATCAGATCAAGATCGACTTTTCAAAATATACCGATACCGAATCCCTTAAGAAACGAAAGGATATCACAAATCCAAAAGGATTTCCCAAGATTAAGCAACAGCTAGTGCTTAATTCCGCTAACGTCCTCATGAAGCGAGGTGTTAAAGGCCTTTATCTGTTTGCTCATGATCCGCTATTGAGAAAGAAATTAATTCAATATTATCACAATGCTATAAATAAAAAAAGCGCTGCNNACGACAATTTCGGCAACGCTCTTTACTTTATGAATTTAATTCTAAATTAATACGACGGCGCAAACTTCATCGCTTTCAATTGACTGAAGTCTTCGCTCGGATACTTATTCTTCAAGGCCGTCAACAGCATTCCTTTAACCACTTCGGGTTTCGGGCCAAGAACGAATGAATATAGGTACCGTACGTGTTCTTGTATTGAGCGCCTTCGTAATCATCCTTAGCGTTATTGCCGCCTTGGCCTTCAACGACCTTACCGAGCGGCTTTTCACCTGGACCCAAGAAGGTCTGATCCTGATGATGTTCGAAGCCGTGATAGGTCTGATGATTAACGGGGTCAACGATCTTCTGTTCACCCAGGATATCCTGGCTGCGGTGCTGCTGATCAGTATCATGATTCATGATCCCTAAGCCGGGCCGCTTTTGACCCTGGGGCGTTAAGTAAGACTGGCCTAACAATTGATAGCCTTCACCCACGGCCAGCATCGGGGTCCCTCGATTAATCAACTTAGTCAAAGCCGCTTTCTTGTGGGGTAGGTCCCGAGCGACGATCGACTGTTCAAAATACTGGCCGTCGCCTAAAATAGCCAAATCATATTTATCGGGATCTAAGCCGGTGCCGATACTAACGACGTCGGCATCGACTTGAACGCCCAGCTTTCGGCCGTAATACTGCAGGACCAGAATATTGCCGTAATCACCATAAGTGTTCATGAGATCACCGTATAAATGAGCGATCCGTAATTCATACTTAGCTTTCATTAGTCGAGTCCCTTCTTTACATAGCCCTTTTCAGCGAGGATTCCACGCAGAATCCGCATCGGGGTGTAACAAGCCACGACGTAGACTTTCCGGGTCGGTACGTTCGCTAGATCATGTAATAATTCTTTATAGTTATGAGCGATAATATGTTTATCTTTCGGTGCGCCCGCAATCTTCATTCGATAAGCGATGTCGCGGTAATGATCACCGCCGGAGATAAACTGCTTCGGGTGCATCCGAACGACCTTTTCAAAGTTGCAGTCCCACACGTAACTGGTGTCTAGACCGTCGGCGTTTTTGGAACTCAGTAAGAACGAGAACGAGAACGGGTCCTTTTCGTGAGCCAGCATATCAAAGATCACGTTGACGCTGACCTTGTTCTTGATCATGATCAGAATAATCTGCCGGCCGTTAAGGTTGATCTTTTCCTGCCGGCCGAAAATCTGCGCGTTGCTGCGGAACGCTTTAATAATCGCCTGCGGACTAACTTGAAAGAACTTCGCGACCGCATAAGCCGTCAAAGCGTTATAAATATTATAGGTGCCGCCGGCGCTAATCGTTAATCGATGGCCGTCGATCTCAACGTCGGAGTATCCGGGGTTAATTGATCAACTTTCGTAACGGCCGTCGTCAGTTTCGGCCGGGAATAGCCGCAGTGCGGGCAAAAGTAGTCACCCAGATTAGCGTAAGTGATGTAGTGATAACGAAGAATGTGATGACAGCGCGGACAGATCACGTCATCGGTGTTCGGCTTGGCTTTGAAATCCCGGTGTTCATCGTGATCCGCAAAGCCGTAGTAAACGATCGGGTTGGGTAAATCGACCGACTGAAATAACGAATCGTCACCGTTCGCGATGATCGTGGCTTGCGGAGCCAACTTAATGGCGTTGATGATCAGATTGAACGTATAATAGATTTCACTGTAACGATCCAGCTGGTCCCGGAAAATGTTGGTTAAAACGAACGCCACCGGCTTAATGTACTTGACGACCTGAATTACGTAGGCTTCGTCGACTTCCAGGATGGCTAACGGACGGGCGCCCTTCCGGTGATGACGACCCTTTAGGAACGTCGTCACGATGCCCCGCTTCATGTTGGAACCGGACGGGTTGGTCAAGATATGCGGATACTTCTGCTTTAAAGCCCGCACGATCAAAGCCGTGGTCAGCGTTTTCCCGTTGGTCCCGGTCACGATTACGACCCGATAATTCTTACCGAGCGACTTCAGAATCGCGGGATCAATTTTCGTCGTGATTTCGCCCGGAAAGGCCGTCCCGCCGTGCATAATGTTATGCAGAAACCAGTAAGACGACTTCCCGACGGCCGTCGCGACAATACTTCTGAGTGACATTTAACTATCGCCTCAATATGACTAATTAATACTTTCATTTTCTAATCTTATTATTTAGAAATTATACCAAGCCTAAATTTAAAAGTAAAATTTTATTATTAAAATTTAATTCTTAAATTACCTAAGATATAATCCGCCAGGTGGCTCTTAAAGGCGCAGTAAACGTAAGTCAAGCCCGCGATAATAACGGCTAACATAGTAACGACAAAGCTGCCGACCCGGCCGTCAACGTTTATGATCGTCGCTAAGTAACGGTTGCCTAACGTAACCACGACTAACGCCTCAATGTAGACCAAGACGGAGCAAAGCAGAATCCCGTTGGTCGCTCGCGCGATCTGATCATAATTAATGCCGAACTGCTGATCCATGGAATGCAGAATCAAGCCGCTGGTCACGATAAAGCCGATGGCACTGGTAATCATCGGGCCGAACGTCCCGAAGAACTTGATGAACGGAATCTGCAAAACTAACTTAACGATCGTCCCCACAAAGAAGTACTTGACGGCTCGTTTATTCTGGGAAATTCCCTGCATCATCGCACTTACGATGGCGAAAAGACCGAACGTGATCGCAACTAAGGAGTAAAACGATAAGACGTTGGCGGAAACGGCCTGATGGCTGACCCCGTAGAATAACCGGTTCAACGGACCCGCAACGGCGGTCATCCCCAACGAACTCGGCAGCATCGTAAATTCAAATAAAATCAAAGCGCTGGTAATCTGCTGCCGGGTCTCCCGTTTATCATGTCGAGTATACGATTTCGATAGCAACGGAACCACCGTGATCGCGATCGACGTCGAAAGCGAAATCGTGATCATGATCAATTTACCGGCGTTCCCGGCAAAAATGGCGTATAGATCGTTAACTTCTAAGCTCGAATAACGAGTAAAGGCATGCATGGCCCGGAAGAACGTGTATTGATCGATCAACTGAAAGATCGACGTTCCGGCACCCAAGATAATGAAGGGAACCGACTGCTGAATAATTTCGTGATAAAGTTCCCGGGTCGGCACCTTCATCTTATGATTACTGTTAATGACCAAGCTGCGGTAGTAATGATGCCGGCGCAGGTAGTACCAGCCTAAGATCAAGAACCCGGCGACGGCACCCACGAACGCCGCGAACGTGGACTGGGAAACGGCGGTGATCCAGTTTCCGTGCATGACCCGCATGATGACGTAGGCCGTGAATAACATATAGGCGACCCGGACGACCTGCTCCGCGAACTGTGAAATAGCCGACGGCGCCATATCCTGGTAGCCCTGGAAGAAGCCCCGGGTAATACTCATCGACGGGATAATGGCGACCGCCCAGGCCAGCGAATGCATGACCGGAATCACGTTCGTGTTATCGTTATCAAAGACCGGCGCGAAGAAATAAAAGATTCCCGCGCAGATGATCCCGATGGTGATCGACAGCGACAGGCCCCGTTTATACAGCTTCACGCCCACGCCGTATTCGTTCAGAGCGTTGTAATGCGCGACCTGCTTAGCGATCGCGGACGGAACCCCGGCGATCGCGATAATCAATAACGTCGCGTAGACGTTATAGCCTTGAACGTATAAAGCGTTGGCCGGTAAATACTTATCCGCGAACCAGATACTCCACGGAATAATGTAAATCGCGCCTAAAATACGTGAAAAAATACTGCCGGCCGTCATCCAGGTCGAGCCGGCTAACATTCTCGATTTATCGTCAGATTTTTCGGTATTTGATTATTATTCGACATACTACGAATCCTACTTTCACAACCTTTTTATTAAGTTTCTTAGCTAAAAGAGCCGCGCCAAATAAATACATGTATTTCTTACTCATGATTATACACCTCGCATTTTATTATATAAAGCTAAGGCGGTTAATCAATTATTACGATCGTCAACAATACTAATGCTACCGTCAATTAAGCCACCTTGACCGGATAGTTCCAACTGTTTAAACGAGCCCAAATCTAGCTTTAAGCCGTCGTCTAAATAACGGGCGGAATACGGCTTGTAGTAAACGGTCCCCATGGCGCTGCTTAACTTACCACCGTAATCGGGCGTCTTTTCGTCGGGCTTGACGGCGATCACGTCGAAGTCGGTGCCGATACTGCAGGACCCCACTTTGGAGTACGGTCCCACGCCGTCGTTATAACTAAGCAATAATTTAGCGGGCCCTTGGATTACCGCTTTGATCTTTTCTGGGCAGCTTCGGTAATCGTAATCTTTATTCATTAACTAATAATTTTCGGCGGTGAAAACGGCGCGGACTGACCGGATGGTAACGATACTTACGGTACCGAATGATTCGGCCGGCGATCTGATCGTTCCGGAAAACCGGCGCGTTCTTCGGAATCGGAATCCGCATGGAATAATCAATTACGGAACGGCCCGTAGCGTAATCAAACTTGACGTCCGGCTGAACGTTAAAGATATAGACGTTAAAATTTAACGAACGGTCCGTCGAAATCGCCTGCATGTGAACCCCGCGGGCCATCAAATCGTGGCCACGGAAAATCGGCTGAACTTGAAAAATCACTTTTTTATTACGATACAAAGCACGCCGGACCTTACTTTCGTAAATCGTCTGCAGCTTCTGGTTGCTAAAGGCCGTCTGGGTAAACAGATTCCGCGGGTTGTTCTGATCGCCGCTGAGGTGACTGGATTGATAACGGACCTTGTAGTTAATCCCTTTCGATAAACTATAAGCAATCAAATGGCCCCGGTTCAGGATCGGCTGATTAGCGATCATCTTCTGGTGCCAGCCACTCGGGTAGATGAACTGACGCTGTCGCAACGTATCGTGAGCAACGTTCGGTCGGGCTAGATAAGCTGCGTTTCCCTTTGACGTTCGGTTTAAATGATCCAACTGCGCATAATTAATATGATCTGATTTCCAGCTACCTGGATTTAACGTACTCCGATCATGATTAAGTTTAACGATGGCTGAATGACCAGCATGATAATCCATTTTGACTAAGTGCTGATCGTCCCGGGACGCAGAATGATGCCGCAGCTTGATAAACCGATCGCGACCATGATGACACTAAAAATCACGGCAATTTCTTTAACTTTAACTTCACTTTAATCACCCGCGTTGCTCATGATGGTTTCGATCTCTAACAGCTGGCTCTTCATCGACGTGGTCTCCCGGAAATGGCCCAGCTTTTCGGGCGTCGCTAAGACCCGGTGCGTAGGCACTAAAATCAGGACCGGGTTACGCTCAACGCTGTTTCGATCCGGCGTTGAGCCAACTGCTTAACGGTCCTGGCTTCACCGTAAGGGATCCGCCGAACCAGTCGCCAGACCTGATGATCGAAGGTATCACCGATACCGTCCAGATCCAGCGGCAGATCGTTCGGATACCGTTCACCGCCGAGGTAATCAGCGATGACCTTTTGATAACGCCGGGTCACATCAGCCTGATATTTAAATTCAAACGGCCGATTTCGATAAAAATCGTAGATCTGCGAAATCCCGTGCCGGGGATCCGAAATAAATTTCAAGCCCTTCCGACTTGCCGCTATATACATGCGATGATCGTTAAAAGCAACCGTATTCCAATACAATCTTTCCATAAGTAAAACAGCGTCCCTATCAATAGTTATACGTTAATAATCATACCATTTTTTCAAAAAAGAAAAGCGTCGAATAATTTGATCCATCATTCAACACTCATCAAATTTATTCAATATTATTTAAAAATTGATCTAGTAATCACACTAGTAAACGCTTCGTTACCCTTCGGATTCGGGTGAACGTGATCACTCCAGAAGTAATCAGAATGGCTATGACTAGCCTTGTACCAGTCAATCACGTGAAAGTTACGGTATTTCTTACCAGCCCGTTTAATGGCTCGGTTAGTCGAATTCTGGTACGGCTTGGTCGGAACGTGCGCCGTAATCCAGTAAACGTTACGGTGCGGGCCCACAATCTTTAAGACCTCTTTGATCTGATCACTAGTCAACGGAGCGTTCGTTCCAATATTGACCAAGACATTCTTGTGTAAACGATGCTCAGATTTGGCATCCCGTAAAGCATTAGCCGCATCAGAAATTTGACCGCCGACTTTAGCTTTAATATAAGTATTCTTAAAGACCTGATGTAGATCCTGCGAACCGTCGACTAAGACGGAATCACCGACCGCCGTCATCGGGAAATTCTTGGCCGTTAAGACCTGACGCTTGTTCAACCGATAACGTTTGGCGACCTGCCGTTCCTGCTTATTCTTTTGATGCCTTAATAACTGTTGATTACCTTTCGATAACGAACGCTGATTGGTAGTAATGTGTTTTTGTAACATATTAGGAGCCTGATGATTCGGTGCTTGAACGGCACCCACACCACAAATGTAGAAAACAGCGATCACTGGAATAATCAATAACTTTCGCAACAACGACTTAACGGACCGGGCGTGAAAATAATTTTTAATATCATGACCTAATCGGCTGTAATCATAATGGTGCATCGGCTGTTCGATCCAGCGGTAGGATGCTTCACTAATTAGACCGATGATCACAACCTCAATTAACGCGTTCAGTAACGGGTGGCTCTGCCATGTTCATGAACTTTAGCTTCGTAAAAGATCATGACCGGAAACTGATACAGGTAAATTCCGTAACTGCGGGTCCCAATCCAGTGAAAAATCGGGTTGGTCATTAAACGGTTCATGTCGGCACCCGGATGAGCAATTGTAGCTAGAAAGATCGTGGCTTCAACGGTAACGATCAGCATCCCGTACTTATAGGTAGACGGAGCCTGACCTGCCATGGTAAAGAAGGCATAGATTAAACCAACTAACGAAGCTAAGCCAATTATCGGCTGGCCACATATAAGCCAAAGCGATTCCGGCAAAGATCGAGAACATTCGGGTATCGGTCCCGTAGTAAACTCGGTTGATATTACTAGTACCCATGTAGACGTAACTCATGTACCAGGCACCCAAGAAAGTCAAAACGATAAATAACGTCGCTAATAACTTTCGGTTCTTATGAAGTAAGAGTACGACACCGATCAGGACCCACGGCCAGAATAGGTAGTACTGGCCGTCAATCGCCAACGTCCACAGGTGGATGAACGGTGATTCACCCTGAAAACGGTTGAAGTAACTCTGGCCGTGCAGAATCTCCCACCAATTATAGACGTATAGCAGGTTGGTCCAGATCACAGAACGCAAATGAACCAACAAGTTTCGCTGAAAGAGCGTAATGTACGCACCAGAGCCGATCACCGTCGTTACTAAAGCCGGATATAAACGTTTCATCCGGCGATAATAAAATGTCTTAATGTTAATGGCACCGGTCTGTCGCCATTCCTTCATAAATAAATCCGTAATCAAGTATCCGGAAATGACGAAAAAGATCGGGACTCCCATGTAGCCACCCTTTAAATCGTAAGGCAGCAAATGGTATACGATAACCCCAATGACCGCTAAAGCCCGGAGGCCGTCGATTCCGGTGATGTAACGACTGTTCTTTAAGCGTGGCTTGCGTTTCATCTGCATAAAGCTCACGGCTCCTTTAATAGTTACTTAATTGTACAGTATTAATGCAGATGGCTCAATTTCTTGAACCAATTTATCTTTAATATATTCAATTAAATTCTTGTTTTATTAGCGGATTGAGCATATGAATTAGCAATAGAATACGAGTTGGCAATACTTTGATCAGCATTAGCATCACTATCATAGAACAGCAGAAACCACGATCCATTGCTTGCCATGTTTGTGTAAAACTTTTTTCATATTTTGATACTAAATTTACGTTTATTGATCATCTAAATTGATTAATATTTTTGTCTTATTTAGGTTAAGGAGATTTATATTAATAAGGGTTTATCAATATCATCATTATTCATGACAGAATTTCCTTTAAAAAAAAGCCATCAATTCAATGATGACTTCATCAATAATCTTATTACCAATCCCGATAACTTATAATAAACATAGCTAATCAAAAGAGTGGTCGAAAATGGATTTAGCGATTGGCGACGAATTAACTCCAGGATACAATCCGAAGACTAATAATGTGAAGAATCAAAGATTTTAACTAAAGCCCTTGGTGAAAAGGCTATTAGTAAAGGCATGACAGGTGCTAGTTTAACTCTAAATACGGGATTTTACCCTTACCAATGTACAATAAAAAAATAAATCATAAGGAGATAATATTATGAATAAAAACTTAAAAAAGATAATAGTTTCTGGTGTGGCATTATTAATGTTTGCATCAGTTGGTGGATATCATGAGTAAATACGCACCAGTTCATCAGATTGAGGATGAAGTGACCCCATTTTGTTGGACAAACAATATTGTTCAATAAAGTGAGGTCATTTTTTATGTATTCTTTTTAGTGCAAGACTAAATTTCGTGCAGTTAAAGATTATTTGTCAGGTGTTGGCTCAACTACGTTGAGCCGTAAATATAATGTTAAAGGCTGTGCCACGATTCTGCATTGGTTCATCTTGTATGAGAATTATGGGATTAAAGGCGTGATTGTAAGCCATTCTAAAAGAGTATATTCTTTTAAATATAAATTAAAAGTGCTGAACTGGATGAAATATAATCACGAATCTTATCCAGATACAGCACTTCATTTTAATATTTCGTCCCCGTCAACATTAACGTCATGGGAACGGAAACTAGAAAATGGAGACCTACAAATGTTTAAAAATACTCATAAATCCCATAGTCAAAATAATGACATAAAATCCACATTAAATCAATAAAAGTATTTTAGAGATTCTTCACATTTCACGAAGTAGCTATTATTACCGCAAGAAAGCTACGCTTTCTAATCACTATAAAGTTGGATACCGAACAATTACAGGTGTTTTAAGAAAAACTATGAAAATTAATCATAAACGTGTTCAAAGAATTTTACAAATACACGATTGGCAATGTACAGCTTTTAGCAAAAAGACGCGTAAATATAATTCATATCAAGGCCAAGTTGGCAAGATAGCTCCTAACCTTCTTGATAGGAACTTTAAAACTAAACTATTGGGACGAAAGATAGCAACCGACGTTAGTGAGTTTAGGTACGGGAATCAGGACATACACCATCGGGTGTATTTATCACCTTATATGGATTTAGCAACGAATGAAATAATTGCCTTTAATATCAGTAACCATCCAACCGTAGATTTCACATTAAAGCCTTTACGTAAAGCATTAAATAGATTTAAGCGACTTAATTTATCATATAAAACAATTGTTCATAGTGATCAAGGAATTCAATATCAAAGTAACAAATGGCGAAATACTTTAAAGCAATATGGAGCTATTCAATCAATGTCACGTAAAGGAACCTGCCTAGATAACGCACAGATGGAGTCATTCTTCCATATTATGAAAGATGAGATGATGGACAAACATTATCAGACCGAAGGTCAGTTAGTTGAAGCTATGAAAGCATGGATTTATTATTATAATCATAATCGAATAAAAGAAAAACTAGGCTATAAATCACCGATACAATATCGGCAATTTCTATAGCCTATTAAAATAGCCTAATAAAATATTCCAACTTTATGGGGTCGGATCAGATAATAATTATGATTTATTTCTAAGTTTTTTTTATTAATTTCTTCATTTTGCCTTAATATAATTTTTTCAAAGTTTTATGACAAAACATTTTAGATATCATAAAATTATATGTATTTTTATGAATCTATTCTTTTTAGGATCTATTGTTATTAATATAGGTATTGCCCTTCTTTTAAAATCTTTAAAGAGAACTATAAATGTTAGCTTTTGATTATATATTAATAATTTACGAAAATATTTTATATAACTAGGATTATAATTTTTATCTCCATGATTATATTGGATCATATGATTAGCTGGAATTACTCCCTCAAATTCAACTCTTAATTATCAATATTAAATGACGATTCAGATAAAGGCCAATATTCAATCAATAAACATCAAATTCATATTTCTTATCATAATAATATTTGCTTCTTTATCAATGATATTTAATTAATTTTTCATAATAATATTTCTACCAATATATTTTTAAACATTTAATTAAAAATTTAGAATTTAAATGAAATAAAAAAGACTTGAATATTAAAACTTTCTATTTTATTTATCAAGATTTAATAAATTTTGCATGCTTCATCATTAATAACTGCTTTTGCAAAATGTTTATCAACTCTAGAAGAATCGTATTATAGTACTTAATTTATTTTTAATAATTCATTTTTAGGCAACAATATATTTATAGTGACAGAGTTAATCCATTGTTCATGGTGAATTTTATGCAATTGATTTTGAGATACATTTAGAATTTCGTTTTTTCCTACTAATATATGGATTAATTCATGTATTAAAGAAAATATTTTTGCTTTCTTACTATCTGCACTATTTATAAATATTAACGGTAATATTTTGTCAACTAATGCAAAGGCCCTAAAATCTTTAACATGCAACTTTCTATGTGTATTATTGCCAACAACTCCATCTTGCATAATAATAATACCCAAAGAACTTATTTTTTTTCTTAATAAGTATTATATGATTATATTTAATTGAAATAAATTACTTATTTTAAACCTATAATCATGATTTTGGCCTAATAAATAATCTTTCATCCAAGCTTGTCGAGATTTCATACCATCCATAACATCGATAAGTTTATTATTTATTGTTCTAAATTTAACAAAAGAATTTTTTTCTTTTGGAATCTATTACCCAAAAAATAACTAAATGGAAATGTATATAATGACTATAGGCTTTCAATTGATTAAATGTTGGAATTGAAAATTTTTGTAAAAGCGTTAACAACGTCTTTTAATTGGCTTTTATGCCAATTTATTTCATATTGCAGCACTAGCAGAATTAGTAGCACATTACTGTAATCAGTAGCATTAAGCGACTTTCTTATCACCATTACACTCTGTGCATTAGAAGCAACTTTAGCTTCAGAACTAGCATCATTACTGTAACTAGATGCAAAGTAACTAGCTAAGGTTAACGAATTCAGAGTTAGCACTGGAAGCAGCAACGCTTAATTCTTATACTGGTCATTTAAACCAGTAGCAGATGCAATATTAGCATTAGGCACTATCAGCATTTACATCAGCACAACAGCACTGTAAGACTTAGCTAACTTAGCATCATTAGCATGGTAACTAGCAGCAGAACCACCATCAGCACTAATAGACTGGCTAGTAGAGCATCAGCGTTAGCATTTGCGTGGGTTGCAACGGCAGCGCCACCACCGATTGCCATTAATAAGGCAACGGAGATGACCTTCCATTGTTTGCCTACTTTATGTAAGATCTTTTTGTCATTGGTCTTACGTACATTGTTCTTATTATAGAGCATTGTAGGTAACTTCCTTTCAATATAAACTTTCAATTTGCATGCAAAAAGATTAGATGAATCCTTTTACAATTTTTATGATACATTGGGCGGTTAACCATGTCAATCTAGAGTAATAAAAAGTAATCTTTTTGATACTTTTATGTAAACTTCATGTAAAAGTGTGCTATAGTATTAATGTACTGATAAAAAGGTACACACATAATCATTTAATTGATTTGTCGCTGGTCTTACGCAGACTTGACAAGTCAATGGCGTCATTATGATTTGATAGGGAAGCACAAGTTTTGAATCCTGCTGGTGCTTTTTGTCTGCGTGAAAAAAGCCACTCATTAATTTGAGTGGCTTTTTCATCGTTCCAATCATCGTCGCTTCGGATGAATCACGTGATGATTCAAGATGACCTGAGTATTGCCGTATTTCACTAACTTATGAATAACATTAACGCCTCGCGTTAAATCAGGACTTCGTAAAGCTAGAAATAGCACGTTCTCAAATAGTAGGCACCAATCAACTGCAAATTAAAATTCGGAAAAGTCGGAATTAGATGATTAGTGGTGTACATCTCATATAAAGTACCAAAGATATTGCCACTGAGGCAAAATGCTAACTGGTAATGAGGTGGATCTGTAAACAGATCGCCATTACGATTGCTAACGGGAGAACTTTAATTTGACGCTCTGAAAGAATCCGGATCCCTACCATTATTACGAACGGTAACAATATCGCGGTCCCTAAACCGGTAAATTCAAAGTCACCGACCCACATGGTCATGACCGGTACATTCCGTAGCCGCTGATCACCATGGTTACGAAGAAAGGACAAATTCGAAGTTGACCCAGCTGCGGCAGAGCAACAGCAATGCTCCCAGAAGATAATTAAAGAACGGTCCGTACATTGCGTTCACGATCCGGCCGCTCCGTTCGAAGCCGAACATCGAAATGAAGTAGCTGAAGTGCCCCGTCTTGATCTGCATCGCGTCTTCATAAATAGTGTTCATATGAAAGTACGTATCGTATCCGGTCCAGAATTCCTGCTTCATTCGACAAAGACCGTGAAGTAATTAGTGTGAGCGTATTTAACAAAAGGTATAAATAGATCAGCACTAAGCCCATTGGCAAAAAGCGCTTGGAAACTGGATCAGGCCAAGGGAAACATCCCGAAGATACCCAATAAATATTAATGATATAAATTAGGTCGGTAAGATATGATGCAGATTTGATCCGAAAACCTCTAGGATACTACCCCATTCGTTAAACACGGGATTAAGAAACTCATCGACAGAACGAACGTCATCAAATGAACTTCAATAACGCTAATTTAACGGGATTCAGATCTTTTTCGGATGGCTTAACGTGCCAGTAACGGCCGAGATGATACATGGTCCCACCGGCTACAGATTTCCCAGTGTGACCAGCTTTTAACCAGTAATAAAATCAAGCCGCTTACGTAGCCACCCACGGGACCGTACAAGGCGTTGACGATCCGGGCGTTATGGTTCCAGCTAAATAGTGACAGGAAATAGCTGAAATGCCCCGTCTTAATCTGCATCGCCGTTTCATAGGTCCGTGACATATGAAAATAATAATCCATGCCGCTGATGAAGGCATTATTGGAAATCTGGGGCCATAATATACATACAGCTATGATTACGATTATTAAGTATGGAAAAATTTTATTTTGTTGGATTGCTCACTACGTTGAACTAAAAAATGTGAAGTATGGTTCTGTCTTCAAGGGAGGCCACGCTCAAGCCATGGCTTATAATCCGAAGACCCGTCAATTATGGCTACTATACAATCCGCAGGGTTCCGCCATGGGCGATACTTTAGCCTTTGATAATCACGGTAACGCCTATATGAGCATTCGAACCTTCGGCGGAGTCGCTCCGGTCGGCAGCCTTAAATTATTCAAGGGTAAGATCACGGACCATTCGGTCAATTTCCACATGGTTCAGGGCTTACGCTATGCACCGGGAATCATCATGCAGAACATGAGTTACAATCCGTCGAATAACCGCATCTACTTCATTACCGACGGTGAAATCATGTCCGTACCAGCCAACCATTACAGCCACTTAAAGCTAGCGACGTTAAAGCTCATAAATTAAGCGGTCATTACGAATTCGAAGACTTAGCCTTCTATCACGGGAAAGGCTACTTACTGATCCACTACCCGTCCGAATTAATGAAGAAAGTTGTTCGTCGTCATGTTTAAATTGATCTAATCAAAATAAAATAATTTACCGTTCAGCCTCACTCTAGTATGCGCATACTTAACGAACGGCATTAATTTATGATATTGAGCGTCGCTTTTAATCTTTTGAGTCGTGGGCAAATAATCCGGCGTGGTTTTAGTTACGAACCCGAAATAACGACCGAGATTAGGTTTGCTGATGATACAAATATCGGGCTTGAGACTGAGTATTTTGCCAGGCGTGAATAACAAACATTCCCAAAATAAGGCAAGAACCGCTTGGGAAACTGCAGATCGGTATTCAGAATAACGTGACGACAACAGTAGAAAGCCTAAACCGAAAACGATCATGATCACGTGGGAATGATCTGTCCATGGTCAGAACCGATAACTTCAATTATTCCACCCCAGACATTGAACGACAGAATAAAGCATAGCCCTAGAACCAAAAGCCCTAATAACAGGGAAAAAACGTGAATCTCCGCTAAAATCACTAGTAAAAGAATTAATTTCCAACTCTTAAAGTCTTCATGGTTCAAAATCAAAGAGCCAAAATACAAAATCCACGGCATAAAAACGGCACCCAAGCCGTCATACTGAGTATTCAGCCACAACGACATTATAGGAAACGACATCATATATAAGCAGCCAATTAAAACGCTGTAAATCCGGGTGACCCGCCAGTAACGACATAGCTGATACATTGAGATCCCCGCGATCGTGAACGTAATAAAGAACGTAGCAATCTCCCAGCGAATCCAAGTACCGCATACCAACAGCAATAAGCCGCTAAAGTAACCGCCTAACGGACCGTAAACGGCGTTAACGATCCTCAAGCTATGGTAAAAGCCAAAGGGAGATAAAAAATAACTAAAGTTTCCAGTCTTTAACTGACGAGCTGTATCATACGCAACCGACATGTGAAAAAAGGTGTCAACACCGTTAATAAAAAAGCGGTGGGTAATCTGAAAGAAGATAATGGAAATTACCATTAAAATAATAAATAAGTATGGTAAAATATAATGTTTCGTGAATAATCTTAAAGGAGCTTTTAATCATGCTTAAGTTCGCTTCTGCGAACAATTAAATTATTATTGCCATTTCAATTATTAGCATTATTATTATCGCAATTTTGATTTTAATTGAAATGGCTGCATGATTTATAAGTTCGCCATGCAGCCGGATAAATAGCTGTGAGGATTTTTTAGATGGAAAATTTTTTAAGGAGTGTTTATTATGACCCATAGCCGTAAAATAAATGTCGTTGAAGCGTTCGCGCTGTCGCTGGCAACCATGGCACCGACCGGGTCAATGGCCGGAAACACCGGACCGGGTGCTAAATTCGCGGGGGTCAATTTACCTATCGCCTTCTTAGTTGCCGCTTTAGCAATGCTTTTGGTTGCCGTCGGCTTTTGTGAAATGTCAAAGCACATTTCCGATTCCGGTTCCGTTTATGCTTATAACCGGGCATCCCTCGGTGAAAACTGGGGCTTCGTCTCCGGCTGGATCATGCAGCTAG
The DNA here is from genome assembly GCA_043289735.1 of Acetilactobacillus jinshanensis. Lineage (GTDB taxonomy): Bacteria > Bacillota > Bacilli > Lactobacillales > Lactobacillaceae > Acetilactobacillus > Acetilactobacillus jinshanensis_A. The sequence goes on along the minus strand of CP171343.1, from coordinate 58,480 downwards.
GCTACACCGTGATGGGTGTCGCCATGTCAGCTCTTTCGGGAACCTACGCTTCTTTAATTTTAAAAAACCTGCACGTTAACATTCCGCCCAGTTAATCGGCTTCTTACTGGTCTTGTTAATGTGGTTCATTTTAGGTCACGGGATTAAATTAACCAGTAACTTCTCGTTAGTTACTGAATCCCTGGCCCTACTATCCTTTTAGTTTTAAGCTTTACCGTCCTATTTAAAGGCGGTGGCAACGGCGGCGTTAATTTAAAGCCGTTCGTACCGTCCGCTAGCCCGTCCGGGATGATGCAAGGAGTCGTATACACCGTTCTTTGCTTCGTCGGTTTCGAAGTTGCATGTACCGTTGCCACACGAACCCGGAATCCTAAACGATCCATTCCTTTAGCATTATTGCTTACCATCTTAGGTGGGATGATTATCTTTGCCTTCGTTAGTTATGCCGTAGTCATCGGTTTCGGTACCAACAACGTATCGGCATTAGCTAATTCGTCGGCTCCGTTAAACGATTTAGCCACTAAATTTATCAGCCCTGAAATGGCCCTGTTAGTCGACTTTGCAATCTTCTTAAGTACCTTTGGCGCGGCTGTTTGTGTCACTAACGGTGCTTCATACATGTTCTATGCCATGGGCCAAAAAGGTTACTTACCAAAGCGCTTAGGTCAGTTCAACTACCATCACAACGCTCCGAGTCACGCTGTTACATTTTGGCCGATTTAACCAAGGGTAACGCTAACACTTACCTTTACTACATCACCCTAGGTGCCGTCTGTATGATCGCGATCTACATGATCGGCTGTGTCGGCTCCTTCGTCTTCTTTAAGCAGCATAAAGAATTCGGCCATTCCTTCTGGAGACATGACCTAGCTCCGGTGGTTGGCTTCGTTGTCCTAGCCTTCCCGTTAGCTTCTAATTTCTATCCAGTTCCCGCATTCCCGTTGAACGTCTTCCCATACTTCGTTCTTTTTTTACTTATTAAATTATTTTTTCGGGAGTGAATTAATTTAAATTAAATGGACGAGCCATACCAACTAAGTGCCACCATGGAGCTTTAACGTTTTCAATAACAACTCCACGGTTCTGGGCATCGATCATTTTACCTTTTCCAATGTATAAGCCAACGTGGTAAATATTACTACGGCTACCACCGAAGAATACTAAATCACCGGCTTTGCGACGGCTATAAGAAACGTGCTTGATAAACGTAACTAGTAAAACCGGAGCAGTCGAAAATGTGAGGACCGGTAGCGCCCCAACCGTAACGGTCGCCTAATTTAGATTTAGCAATATTAAAGACTTTTTTAACTGATGATTAGTAGCGTGAACGTGGCCGGCGTTAACTGAGAAAGCCATCGTAAGCAAAGCGATGACCATTAAAACGATTAACATAATTCGATGCGCGGCACTTTTACTAATATTCATAACAAATGACTCCTTTAATTTAATAAATTTAATAAATTCTTAATTAACATGTCTCGAGATGAGCTCTCCTCATCACTCGACATTTAATATACTAGGGGAGGAATGCTACTGGACTGCTACAAGAAGATTGCAGAAATGTTAAAGAATCGCGATTTTTGAAACATTCCGTTAACATTCGTCGGCTAATCCCCGACAGCATCGCTTGTTAAATTTACTGAATTAGCATAAAATTTAAGCGTAAGAAGGAAAAATAGTTATGAATTTATATTCGTACGGGTATTTAACCCATAATTCAGGGATCTTAGATGATCTATTCATCTTTATCGGCATCGTGATCGGGATCGTGATCTTAGTGACCGGGATCAAATACGCCCGGCACCGGACCAACCTCCGGTTCCGAAACGTCTTGATCACCATGGTCCTGTTCGCGATCCTGATCATCGGCCTGGAAGTCGGCCGAATTCAGAGCCAGCAGTCGTCAAAGAGCCAGGTCGGCCAGACGGCACAGGTCATGCGGAACATCAGTAGTCGTGACGACATTCCGTTATCCAACATCTACACCAGCTCGACCACCCTGAATAACGGCATGACCATCAAGGCCGGCAAGCACTTTTACCAGGTCAACCTCAATAATTCGGACAACTCTACCTATACGTTGTCCAGGACCCATCCCATTAATAGACAGATGAATTACGTTCGTCACGGCGGATTGAACTTCAACCTTAATAACGGTAAATATCTGAACATCGCGATCAAACTGCTGATCGGTTTCGTTATGCTAGTGGTTCAGATCAACCTGGCGGGTAAAAGCAACCTGGCGCCGTCCAACGCGATCGATCAGCTCCAGAACTACGTCTTAGGAGGTATCGTCGGTGGTGTGATCTATAATCAGGCCATTACGATCCTGCAATTCATTATCATTATCCTGATCTGGTCGATCATCATCTTCGGCAGCAAGATCCTGATCACCCAGAGCAACTTCTTTAAGCAGCTGCTGGTCGGCAGTCCGCACGTCCTGATCAACCACGGCCGAATCGATGTCGACGCGGCGCTATCCAGCGGAATGTCAGCTAACGACCTGGTCTTTAAACTCCGCAGCGCCGGCGTCAATGATTTCCAGAAAGTTAAACGAGTTACCTTGGAACAGAACGGTCAGTTAAGTATCAATAAGTACAATGATCCCACCAGCGTTAACTTCCCCATCATTACCGACGGGACCGTTAACGACGACGTCCTGACCCATATTCATCGGGATCGTAAGTGGTTAATGAATTTATTAAAACTTAAGCACCATCAATTAAAAGAAGTCTACTTAGGTCAAATCATTAATGGTGAACTGGTGTTAACTTTATATCCGCAGAATAATAACCGATTCTTAAAATATTTACCGAGTTATGACTTCTTAAATGACGATGAAGAGTTGGTTAAAAATTTAGTCAGCTCTTTTTCCATATTGCATCCGGTTACTACCCTCAAAAACTATAGGATAGCCTCTCAAAATAGCCCTAATAAATGATTTAGAAGAAGCACGTCGACCGTAAAGGCCCTTACCATGATGGTAATAATCATCGATAATGTAGCTTTTCTTGGCACCATATCGTTTAGCAACTCTTAATAGGGCCCTCGGATATAATGAAGCTCCGGTGCCAATGATGTAATGCCATCAAAAGTGATGCACCTTCGCAGGCGTCGTTGGCGTTGCCACGTCCACTCTGGGTTATATATCGGTAATGTTTAGCGACTTTCTTATTTCTTGCTGCTCTTCTTGGCGGCTTTTTTACGAGCTTTCTTAATTCTTTAATAGCTTTGTTAAGAGTCTTTTTTGTTTAGCAGCCTTTTTAGCTGATTTTTTCTTATTAACTACTTGTTGGTTTTGATTGAGCATTAACGCTAGTTAAACTAGCACCGCATACCATAGCACCTGCAACTAAAGCAACAGATGCGGCTTTGGTCATTTTCTTTAATATTGTTTTTTTACTCAATGCACGACATCTTCGACTTTTGTAAGTAACGATCAATCAACAAGAACAACAAACCAATCACGATACCTTTAATCAAGTTAAACGGGACGATCCCGAATTCAACTAATTTAGTAACGGGCAATTGAATCGTTATTCCGACCATCTTCATATACAGTGGAATGCAATGGAAATTCCGGCACCGATACCTAAAATCACGGTTCCTACTAAAATCGGCAGATCACTTAAATCCAACTTCAAATACGGAGCTATGGGAATAATGGGAATCTCCAGCAACGTTAAGATGTACGCAATTGCCGCTAACACGGCAATCTGAATTAATTTAACTAAATGTTCAACGGTTTCAGACAAAACAAAAAGACCTCACTTTCTTCGTAAGGTCCATCTTTAGGGTCGATTTTCTTCTTCATACCAGATTATGACTGTCGGTCCAGGAATTGCACCTGGTTAACCGTTCATTGAACGGGTCGCGGACTATTACCACCGGTCGGGAATTGCACCCTGCCCTGAAGATCAACCTCTTATTTATTATACTAATATATATTTTTATGAAATTATTTAAAAACTTTAAAGCGCTGGTCATCAGGCATAAACGATTTCTTGCCAGCGGGTGCTTTAACGGAACCGAAGTCCATTTCAGCTCGTAACTTCCAGTTCTTTGGAACGTTAAATACCTTAGCAACCTGAGCATCAATTAACGGATTGTAATGCTGTAAGTTAGCACCGATCCCGTTTTCAGCTAAGCCGGTCCAAACGGCATACTGAGCATTTCCTTGAGCCTGTTCAGACCAGTCCGGAAAGTTAGCAGCATAAGTCGGAAAGTCTTTTTCAAACTTCTTAACTACGTCGGTATCGGTAAAGTAAAGAACCGTAGCAAAGGCCTCCTTAAAACCGGCAATCTTTTTAGCGGTACCTTTTTCATAACGCTCTTTACCGATCTTAGCGGCTAAGGCCTTACCAACGATATCCCATAACTTATCATGGCTCTTGCCGAATAGCATAACTACTCGGGTCGTCTGATTGTTAAATGGCGACGGTGTCCACTTAACGGTCTGTTTAATAAAATCAGCTAATTCGTCGGGCGTCTGTTTAACATCTTTGCCCAAGGCGTAAATACTGCGGCGCATCTTTTCTAATTTTAATAATCCAGTCTTCATCGTCAAATTATAAGTGACTTTCGTTAGGTTCTCAGATCCGGTTGCATAGCCTTCTTTAAACTCATGGATCCGGGAACGATTGGTAATACAGCATCAATCCCTTTACGGTACAGCGGTTGAATTCCGTGTCCCACGTGACCACCCAGGGCGATCATCTTACAATTCGGACTAACTTGTTTAGCCAGCTGAGCAACACCAACGGGAACTTTTCCGAACTGGGTCTGAGCATCTACACTACCTTCGCCGGTAATTACCACGTCAGCATTCCGTAATTGAGCACGTAAATCAGTTAACTTCATTACAACTTTAATTCCAGAATCAATCCGATAATTAGTAAAAGCCATCAAGCCGGCACCTAATCCACCGGCAGCACCAGTGTAAATCTCTTTTAATCACGTAGGCATAATGTGATAGATTACGGTCTAATTTCTTAACTTGCACCTGATCAGCACCCTTCTGCGGACCGAAAACGGCGGAAGCACCGTGCGGACCCGTCAGCGGATTAGTTACATCACTAGCAATAATATCCAGGAAATGAATCCCTAATGCAGCAGCCATTCCACTGCCACCATCGTTAGTGGCACTGCCACCGAGGCCAATAATAATCTTTTTAACGTGACGCTGCAGAGCATCTCGCATTAAAAGACCGGTACCGTATGTCGAAGCCTGACCGGGATCCGCAACCTGAGGATCAATATATTGAATTCCACTAGCGGCTGACATTTCAATCACGGCAATTTGATCATGATCAACCAATCCGTACCGAGCTTTAATTGAACGACCTAACGGATCTTCTGTGTTAACGGTAATCCAGTGACCATGCAATGCATCCACTAACGCCTGAGTGGTTCCTTCACCGCCGTCGGCCATTGGGACCCGTTTGATCATCGCTTTTGGATCGGCTTTTCGGATTCCACTAGCCATTGCATCTGCCGCTTGTTTAGCTGTCATACAACCTTTAAATGAATCAGGCGCTAAGACGAATTTCACATTAAAATCTCCTTAAAATTAATTAGTGCTTTTCATAATTTCTTTCGGGCCGTTCATTAAAATATACGCAAAACCTCTTCGATCGAAGGATAGGCCTTCATATTCACGATGCTGCCTCATGATCGTCTCTTTCGTTATAAAGTGATTAGTTATCAAAGCAAGGGTATCACCTTTGGATTGTATGCGAGAGCCTGGCCATGACCTCCGTAACCCATGTAAGCGTAATGACCATTTGGAGTAACGTTGATGGATTGAACAAAGTAGTATTGATAATATAAGTAAAACAAATTTTAATTTTATACATACCAATAAATCGAAAAGTACATCAACGCCGTCCCCAGCATCACGAAGAGGTGCCAGATCACGTGGCCGTACGGAATCCGCTTGAGGCTATAGATCACGGCGCCCACGGTAAAGGTCACGCCGCCCCAGAACAGCAGACCGAAGCCGTGCGGACCGAGGCCGTCCCAGAGGGCTTTAAAGCCGATCAAACACATCCAGCCCATTACCACGTATATAATAGTAGATAACTTTCTAAAGTCATTTAACCAAATCGATTTATAAACGATACCCAGCACCGTCATGAACCAGATCACGCCAAAAATGGTCCAGCCCAGAGCACCGCGAATCGTAACTAAGCAATAAGGGGTATAAGTCCCGGCAATCAACAGGTAAATCGAGCAGTGATCAAAGATCTGAAAGACCTTTTCAGCTTTCGTAAAGTACAGACTATGAAATAACGACGACATTAAATAAAAAATAATCAGAATCGATCCATAAATCGCAAAGGTGGTAATCCGCATCGCGCCGCCTTCATGAACCCCGTGAACCAACAGACACACGAGACCAGCAATACTTAAAGCGGCCCCGATTCCGTGAGTCACCGAACTCAAAGTTTCATCTAAAATTGCGTAGCGCTTATTTCGTACCATTTAAATTCCTTTCTTATGATTATGATATAATAGATACGATTTTAGTGTACGGATATTATTTCGTTCAACATTAAATAGGAGGTTTCCCACATGTGGGATTTAATCAAAAGAGATCTTGGCCAGCGCGCCAAACTTCTCTACTTCTTTAGCTCGATCTTGATTATTTACATCATCGGGGTGGGCTTAGGTTGTCATTTTGCTAAAATTTTACCGTCCGTGAACTTTCTACCAACTCTTGGTACCGCATCCGATATTGTTACGGGTATGATAATTATCTTAGCTGCAATATCATTCGCCGGTAAATCGGCCCATCATCAAATTAATGATTTTTTAGCTCTTCTGGAGTAAAATCACGGCATTGATCATTCAATACATCAATTTAGTCTTGATCGACGTTATTTTATCGATCGTTGTTCAATACCTAATGACCCGGACTAAATACATTAATTTGCACACTATCCATATAATGGCAATTGCAATTGCGGCCAATATTTTATACGCCACCTTGTTAGGGTCCATTACCCTTCTTTTCAGCACCTTAATCAAAAGCGCCGAAGGCACCATCGTTGCCGGCTTCGGCTTCCGTTTCTTAGGAACCGCTTTAGCCGGCGGCTTTATGATCTTGCTCTACAGTCACCGCTGGTTGAGATGGAACCCGTTCAACGCTCTATTCGTGGGCGGATCCTATAGTCAGATCAACAACCCGATCTACCACGCCATGACTAAGATGTCGATGCCCAACGCGATCGGGAGCGCCATTATTTACAGTATGCTTTACCTGTTCTTCGCCTACTTCATCTTTTCCCGTTATTATAAGTCCAATTATCCGTCATTAAATTAATAAAGGAGATATTCAATCGTGAAAAAACGATCTGAATCACCGCTACAACAACAAGCAAATAAACGATTCTTGGGTCAGATCACTGGCCTGGAAGCTGATCAGGCTTGCAAAAATTCTTTAGTAGCCTTAAAAATCTATTTTGTAGAGGTCGTGTCATTATGGAATTAAGTAATATGCTGTGCTTTCAGCTTGCGAAAGCTCATCAAATTTTTAACCGTTTCTACCAACAACCGTTAAAACGTTATCACCTAACCTACGTTCAATACGTGGTTCTGGTCGCGCTATGGAACGGCGACCGAATCACCGTTAACCAGCTTAGCCAGCAAGTCGGCTTAAATAACGGAACTTTAACCCCGCTATTAAAGCGACTTCAGCGAAACGGCTGGGTCACTCGAACCCGGGACCCGAAAGATGAACGCCGAGTCATTATCACTTTAACCAAATGTCCTACATGACACCAGCACCTGCATGAAAATCTTAATTATAAGTCTAAAGATTATAAAAACGCCATCCAATTAATTAAAGATATTCAATCGCGCTTAAGATTAGCTATTAAAAAAAATAATCAACTTGAAAGGTGATCACGATGACTAAAGTTGCAATTTTAGGCGCTGCCGGACAGGTTTCCGGTTATTTAATCAATGATCTGTTAAATAACACCCACGTTGATTTAAATCTATTAGCCCGAAACGGTAAACAACGGATTCACGTCAAAGATCCAAATCGTGAACAGGTCTTTGATGGTGATTTTAACGACGAAAAATCGTTACTTCCCGCCATCAAAGGCGCCGATTTAGTCTACGTTGATAATATGAGCTCACCGGCCGCCACCAAGACCATCGTCAAAGCGATGGACGATGCCGGTACTAAACGAATCGTCTGCATGAATATCCTAGGGACCCGAAACGAAGTTCCCGGCAAGTTCGGTAAATGGAACGAAATGATGATCGGTCCGTCGATCAAAAAGCACGCCAAGACTGCTAAGATCATTGAAGATTCGGACTTAAACTACACCAATATGCGGGTAACCTGGCTATATAATCAAGACGGTAACCTTAAATACGAAGTTACCGGCCAGGACGAACCATTAAAGTCCGCTCAGATTACCCGTCAAGCCGTTGCTAAGTTCGTCTGTGACCTGATCCAGAACGATAAACCGAGATACCAGCATAAGAGCATCGGTCTAGGCGAACCCAACACTGACTTCGCGAAACCGTCGTTCTATTAAATTTAAGTAATTAAATAAATATTAAAGGCTTTTTTTATATATCTTTGACACAGCCCATTAAATGCGGTATTATAACTACTGTCGAAAGAGAGTGAACATGTGTCTATTGAAAATAAACAATCTAATCCTTCTAAACATTTAAAACGTAAATTAGAACCCCGCCACATTCAAATGATCGCCCTCGGCGGAACCATCGGCGTCGGCCTGTTCATGGGATCCGCTTCCACGATCAAATGGACCGGACCCAGCGTCCTAATCGCCTACAGTATCGCCGGGGTCTTTCTATACTTAATCATGCGAGCACTGGGTGAAATCATCTACGTTCATCCGGTCGAAGGCTCGTTCGCCCAATTCGCTAATACGTATATGCACCCGGTCTTCGGTTACCTAACCGCCTGGTCCAACATTTTTCAGTACGTCGTCGTGGGCATGAGCGAAGTCATCGCGATCGGGACTTACATGCACTTCTGGTGGCCGAGTCTGCCGAACTGGCTACCGGGACTAATTGCCATTATCTTCCTATGCGTCGCTAACCTAACGTCCGTCGGCGCTTTCGGTGAACTGGAATACTGGTTTGCCTTGATCAAAGTCGTAACCATCATCCTGATGCTGATCGCCGGCTTCGGCTTGATCGTCTTCGGAATCGGCAACGGTATGCACCCGATCGGCATCAGCAACCTTTGGAAATACGGCTTCTTTACCGGCGGCGTCAAAGGCTTCTTCTTTGCCCTAGCCATCGTCTTAGCCTCCTATCAAGGAATCGGCCTAGTCGGTGTGGCCGCCGGTGAAGCTGAAAATCCGAAGAAGACCTTAGTTAAAGCCGTTCAATCCACCGTTTACCGAATTTTAATCTTCTACATCGGCGCCATCTTCGTAATCGTCAGTATTTACCCTTGGAATAAATTAAACGATATCGGTTCGCCGTTCGTTGAGACTTTCGCTAAGATCGGCATTACCACGGCCGCCAGCATCATTAACTTCGTGGTCGTCACCGCAGCACTATCCGGTTCCAATTCCGGAATCTACAGTGCTAGCCGGATGTCATACTTACTGGCTAAGAACCACGAAATGCCTAAGTTCATGCTAAAACTCAATAAACGGGGCGTTCCTTTCGTAGCCGTAATCACGATTTCATTAGGAATCCTGTTTGGAGTCGTATTGAACATCGTTCTACCGATATTCTTTAAAGGGGCCAACGAAGTCTTCGTCATGGTCTACAGTTCCAGTGTTCTGCCAGGCATGGTACCGTGGTTCGTTATTTTGATCAGTGAAATTATCTTTAGAAAACGTTATGGCAGCAAAATTAAGCAACATCCGTTCAGGATGCCGTTCTCGCCATATTCCAATTACGTTACTTTGATTTTCCTACTGGTAACGATCGGTTTCATGTTTCTGAACAGCGAAACCAGAATCCCATTGATCATCGGTTTAGTCTTCTTAATCGTAATGGCAATCGTTTACTTTATTAAATACGGTAACAAAGATCGGAAGCCCAAATTATTTAAGACCAAATAAATTGGCAATTTAAATTAATTTATGCTTAAATTAAAGCTACCAAGTTAAGTTACANNNCCTTAGCTGGTTTTTATTTTTCAAAAAAAGATTCACACATGAAACGTACCCTGAGGATCCGGGACTTCCTGGCGCTGGGCATCGGAACCATCGTGTCAACCGCCATTTTCACGCTGCCCGGCCTGGTCGCCGCCCGTCACGCGGGACCCGCGGTCTCCATATCGTTCGTTATCGCCGCGGTCATCGCCAGTTTTTCTGCCCTGGCCTACGCCGAAATGGCTTCGGCGATGCCGTTCGCCGGCTCCGCCTTTTCATGGATCAGCATTCTATTCGGAGAAGTCTGGGGCTGGATCGCCGGCTGGGCGCTGCTGGCCGAATACTTTATCGCCGGCGCCTTTATTTCGTCGGGACTGTCAACTAACCTGCAAGGGTTGCTGAGGTCGATCGGGATCAACGTTCCCCGGATGATGGCCAGTTCGTTCGGCAGCCACGGCGGCATCTTTAATTTAATCGCATCGTGCTCTTTATCATCGTCGGTTTAACCGCCGTCCATTTTCAAAATTACGTTCCGTTCATTCCGGCTCACCATCTAAACGCCGACGGCTCTAACTTCGGGGGCGTCAGCGGAATCTTCGCCGGAGTCTCCATGATCTTCATCTCATACCTAGGCTTCGATGCCCTGGCTGCGAACTCAGCTGAAGCCTAAGAATCCAAAGAAACCATGCCGCACGGAATCATCGGTTCGTTAATCATCGCCAGTGCCCTGTTCATCATAGTTTCGCTAGTCTTAGTCGGCATGTTCAAATACACGACTACGCCGGCAACGCCGAACCGGTCGGCTGGGCGCTGCGGGAAAGCCACCACGTTTTAGCCGCCAACGTCATCGAGGGGGTCGCCACCGTCTGTATGTTCAGCGCCCTGATCGGAGCCATGCTCGCGGGATCGCGGCTGATCTACTCATTCGGCCGTGACAACATGCTGCCGAAGTGGCTCGGCCACATCAGTCCAAGCGGCTTACCAGAACACGCGCTGTTGATCGTTACCATCTCCAGTATCGTGGTCGGCTCCGTACTGCCGTTCACGTTCATTACCCAGCTGGTGTCAGCCGGGACCTTGATCGCTTTTATGTTCGTGGCGTTAGCTATGTTCACGCTTCGTCACCGCGAAGGCAAGGACATCAACGAACCCGAATTTAAGATGCCCGGCTATCCAATCACCCCGATCTTCGCGTTCGTGGGAACCTTAATCGTTTTCTTGAATTTAGACCGGGCCGCCCAGATCTACACGGTCGGCTGGTTCGTTCTGGGCATGATCGTGTACTTCAGTTACGGAATTCGTCATATTCCCTATACTTTAGGTATATATAGAAAGGGGAGGCCTATCATGATTCATCATCTACATAATTGCTACTTAGTAAGATTGAGACCGCCCGAACTAGCTTCTAATTTAATTCTGGCTTAATCTTAATATGATTTTGCGTAACCTTTGTTAACATAACACACGAATTAAATTAGAAAGCTGTTTTTTTTTATGAACCTATGGAAACGAATTAACCGTAAAGTGAACCCCAAGATCTATCAAAAAAAAGATTCGCATTTAAATAAAACTTTAACCACTAGAGATCTATTAGCGTTAGGAATCGGAACTTTAATTTCAATTTCGATTTTTACGTTACCCGGAATCGTGGCTGCCGAACACACCGGTCCGGCGGTCGTGATCTCGTTCATCATCGACGCCGTCGCCGCCGGTCTGGTCGCCATGAACTACTCCGAAATGGCGTCTTCGATGCCGTTTACCGGAGCCGGTTACTCATGGATCAACGTCCTGTTCGGCCACTTCTGGGGCTGGATCGTCGGCTGGGCGCTGCTAGCCGAATTCTTTATCTCGATCGCCTTTCAGGCTTCGGGAATCTCTAACAACCTCCGGGGACTGTTAAGTTCCGCCGGATTAATCATCCCGAAACGCTTAGCTAACCCGATCGGCGTTAAGGGCGGCTACGTCGACATTATCGCTTTAATCGTGATCGCTCTGGTCGCCTGGCTAGTGTCCCGCGGTGACACCCAGACCAGCCGGGTCGAAAACGCGCTAGTCGTTCTTAAAGTCCTGGCCGTCATCATCTTCGTTCTGGTCGGCTTAAGCGCCATTCACACCGCTAATTACCACCCGTTCATTCCAGCTCATCGTCTCGGTACCACGTTCGGCGGCTGGCAAGGAATCTACGCCGGAACTTCGATGCTGTTCATTTCCTACACGGGATTCGGGACCGTCGCCGCCAACGCCGGTGAAGCTAAGAACCCAAAGAAATCGGTTCCGTTCGCTATTACCGGTGCCATTACCGCAGCTGCGGTAATGTTCATCGCCGTTTCGTTAGTGTTAGTCGGTATGTTCAAATATCTGATCTACACTAACAATGCCGAACCAGTTGGCTGGGCATTACGACATATGGCCACTAATCATCCCGCTATTCTCTTCGCGACTGCTGACTTCGTTCAAGGAATCGCCGTTTTAGGAATGTTCACCGCTTTGATCAGTTTTATCCTGGCCAGTTCCCGGTTACTCTATTCGTTCGGCCGGGACGGCATGCTGCCATCTTACTTTGGTAAAATTAACCGGAAGCGGTTACCGAACAACGCCCTCTTTACCGTCACGATCGGCAGCATCATTTTAGGTGCCCTACTATCGTTCCAGACCTTATCACAGGTTATTTCAGCCGGTACCTTAGTCGCCTTCATGATCGTATCGTTAGGCATCTACGCTTTACGTCAACGTGAAGGTCACGATTTACCAAAGCCACAGTTCAAAGTTCCGTTCTACCCGATTGAACCGGCGATCGCCTTTCTGGTCACCTTAATCGTCTTCTTAGGCCTAAGCAACATCGCCAAGACCTACGCCGCCTGCTGGTTCGTCATCGGCATGATCGTCTACTTTGCTTATAGTATGAAGCATTCTAAGACCAACGGCCCTGGTTCAAGCTAAAGGCCATTCCGGTGTTTTTAACGGAGGTGCCCTTCGACAGCATGGTCTGGACGGACGGAAAGACGGCGGCATCGCCGATCCCGTTCAAGGCCCGTAAAATCCCGAGCATGATGACCCCGATTGCCGCGCCTTGCGGAAAGTAACACCGCGACGATCACCTAATTTTCCGATAATGGTGAAGCCATCAACGTCAAAATTCCGGGTAGGGCAGTGATAATTCCGGAAACCACGGCAATCGGTCCGTGGTTATTCATTAACTGCTTAACAAATAGAGTAATAATGGGATAAACGTGTTAATACCCACTTGAACAATTACCGTCGTAATCAGAATCCAACCGAGGCCAATTAAACCACCACTGGTGTAGCCAATCGAGAAAATACTTAAAATATATTGTGAATGCTTCTTGGGCGTTTCCGTCCCAATCAAAGCAATCGAGTTAGGGATTACCCCGCCGAAAAAGCCCTGCAAAGCTCGTAAAGCAATAAATTCCCAGGCGTTAGTGACCAGCCCCATGAGGGCGATCGAAATTGCGGAACCGAGCGAAGTCTGTAGGATCATCCACTTTCGGCCGTGCTGATCAGCAAAATGTCCCCAAAATCCCGCTTAGAATCGACAGTTCACCGCGGCTATAACTGCCTAGCTGTTCAACGTATAACGACATAAACGGGAAGAATTCGCAGAACGCGATACTGGTGAAAAAGGTTCCCGGTAATAAGACGTACAGATTACGGCGCCAATTAATTTTAAAAATTAAGCTTCTTTTTCGTAACCGTTGACCCAGATCAGCTTACCGCGGTTCTGATGATTCTCGTTCACGAACTGGGTATGCAGCATCGCGATGAAGTAATCGACAAAGTAGCGAACCGTCATCTCGGTATGAAAATGCTGCTGATGAGCCTGGCGAATTCGATCAAAATTCTTAATAAATTTATCGGCGTATTCGTCCAGCCATTGATCATACGGTAAATCAGCATCGTAAGTCTGATCGCTTGGATCGTAAGATGACTTATGAGCTACGTAATAGCCTTCGTTGACGTCTTTATACTGGCTCTTAATCATTAATTTCTTTAACGTTTTATGATCCACGTCTTTAGCGGACTTCTTCAGTAAATCGGCGTGTTCGACGGGTAATTTACTATCCTTTAACTCGGTAATGTGATGATGTTCATGATTGGTTAAAATCTGTCTCATTGACATATTAAAAGACCCCTTTTACGTTCGATTTCTATCATTATTATACTACAATTGAATTTAACTCGCGGCTGTTTAAAATATTATGGGCGTTCCAGCGTAATTCCGGAACGAACTTCAAGATCAAAATCAAATTAATCCCCTGCAAAATCGCCGACAGCATAAAGGCGCTACTGTAACCGAAGTAACTGGCGACTTCACTGCCCATCATCGAACCCAGAACGGCGCCTAACGCCTGGGCGGACTGGTTCATACTGAAGGCCAAGCCGGTCGACCCCGATGGTGACACCTTGGTTAACATGGTCTGAATAATGGGATAGACCGCAGCGTTCGAAATTCCCACTAAGAAGCGGAAAATTCCTAAAATTACCAAACTAGTAATAAACGTTTGTGGAACGTAAAAAACGACTGTAAATAAATAACCCAAAATTAAAACTCGGTTTGCACCGTAATGATCACTGATCTTACCCAACGTTGAACTAGTCATGAACATCGCGATACCGGGTAACGATGCGATGATCCCAGCTACAACGGTAATCGGTCCACGGTTATGCATTAATTGCTTAACCAGCAAGCTAATGATTGGGTAAATCGAAAAGAGACCGATCTGAACCATGACGGTAGAAATCATTAACCACATTACGACTTGCGGATTCGGGAAGCCCTTTAGGAAATGAATATCAAACAGTGATTCCTTTTTATTTCGTTAAGACGGATGAAAATTCTCTTTAACTATCGTCGCGCTCAATAGGAACGAAGCGAATAGCAACAGACCCGTAATGATGAACGAAATTCGAATCGTTAAGACGTGAGCTAGGATCCCGCCGATGATGGGCCCCACTAGCATTCCACCGATGTAACCGGTGGTGATGACGCCCATCGCGTAACCGGCGTGCTTCTTCGGCGTTTCCGTCGCGACCAAAGCCGTCGCGTTCGGAATCACCCCGGCAAAGAAGCCTTGAATGGTCCGAAGGCCAATCAATTCCCAGGCGTTAGTGACGAAAGCCATCAAAGCCAACGTAATGGCGGAACCTAACGAAGTCTGTAACACCATTCGTTTCCGACCGTGCTTATCAGCGAACCGGCCCCAGATCGGCGCCGTAAAGAAGACCACGAAAAACGAAGCGGCATAAACCATCCCGCTCAGGATCGACAGTTCACCTTTTGAATAGTTACCTAATTGCCCAACGTATAACGAAAGGAACGGAATCACTTCACTAAAGGCCACCCCGTCGATCGTGGTGGCGATCCATAAGATCCATAAGTTTCGACGCCAGTTAACGTCCAAAAAAAGAAAAGCGCTGATAAAAGCGCTCGTCTTGAATATTTCAGTAAGTGGCAAACTTACTACGATGATATTCCTCTCTTGAAATTCACTTTTAGAGTAACAGATATTTAAAAAATGTCAATTATGCTAAAATAATAATTGTATGTCTGGGGCACGGCAAGCTCTAATCTATAGGCATACCAAGCGGTGATAAAATGTCGTTCGGTGGTCAAATCTGCTAAACGATTAATGGCGTCGATTCAGCATTGGAATGAATAAATCATCATTGCCCTTATTTTGTTTGATGATCGTAATCTACTTTTTGTCGACCCTCGGAGTAGTGATTTTGCCATTTCAACCGCGCTTTATCACAAGACCAAATGGACGACGCTTAAAAAACTGCCGGGAACCTTAAATGCGCAGTGTGCGATTCCCAGCGCCTTCATGGCGGTTATTTTCCTATCCAGCGTCACGGTCGGTTTCAAGACCTTGATCAGACTAATCCTCGCCAGTTGCTTTATTCTAGCCGGCAAGCTCCATTGGATCGTTTCAACCGGAACCGCAACCCAGCTGTACGGCTGGAAACTCTGGACGACCGCAGTTCTACTGTTCATCTACGGAGCTCTTGACGACATCGGCATCGGCTGTTTCGCACCCACCATGGCCACGATTTACGCCATGGGTATGAACCCGGCGGCCGCCTTTCCGATCATGATGTGCGGATCCACTTTTTCATTAGCGGTCGGCAGCGTTCAATTCATTAAGCAGCATTCGGTGTCATCGGCGTCTTCATTGCCGCAGCGGTCTTTAACCACCTCAGTATCGGTATGCTAGAATGGCTGGTCGTCATCGTGTTACGTGATTACGAGCCAGTATTTAGATAATCCCAAATCGTTATAGCGCCGCATCATTAACGTGATCAGCGGTAAAATCGAAGCAATCGTATACACCACGAAGACGAAGATGCCGAAGATGGCACCGGTTCGCCGCTTATAAGCCATAATATACGCCATGATCAAAAGATACACGATAACGTTCCA
This sequence comes from Acetilactobacillus jinshanensis, assembly GCA_043289735.1. Lineage (GTDB taxonomy): Bacteria > Bacillota > Bacilli > Lactobacillales > Lactobacillaceae > Acetilactobacillus > Acetilactobacillus jinshanensis_A. Next base: position 41,941 of record CP171343.1, on the reverse strand, counting down.
CCAGAGCGCCATCCAAAAATCGTTGCGGGTAGTCTTACTTCGGTAATCCGCACCGTTGACCCAGAAAGACTTATAAATTCCTAATATTCTATCCATTTCTTATCAAGATCCTTAACTTAATTTCACTTAATATTATACCAAAAAAGGCCCCATCTAAGATGGAGCCTTTTTTCGTTATCGCATGCTGTGGTTTAGTTAAATAATTATAAAGATTATTATGAAGATAGAAATTATGAATATGAGAAGGAACATAGATTGGAAATTACCAAACGTCTTCAGTTCGACCCGACCGTTCAGCTCGTGCTTCGGCCTTAATCTGGCGAGCCCGTTCAGCACGGTTATACCAGGGGGAAATGGTAAACGCGAGAACGTCGTTGGTAATGTAGATCAAACTGTTGATAAACATGGCAACGGTGGCGCCACCCTGCTTAAACGTAATGAACCAGAGAACTAACTGAGCTAAGCCAGAAGCTAGCCACCAGAAGTACTGGTTATTATAACGTAAGAAGCAGATCACACCGCCGGTCAAACTAATTGAAAAACTTAAGGCGTCAAACCACGGCCGCGGATCATTAGTTAAGTTACCGATAATTTCAGCAGAAATCACACAAACGACTAAAGTACTAGCGATCGCAGCTAGCCAGGACTTTCCGTTGAATTTACGGATCTTACTGACCATGTTGACGTTCCAGCTAGCACTGATCAAGACCGGTAAATCTAGGGTTACCATGTACGATAACTGTTCACCGATGCTTAAGTAGTTCTTGGCACTGAAGCCAACGATAATAAAGCAGATCCCGGACAACAGACCTAACCAGCCGTTAATCGATTTAGCTGAATTAATGGCGATCACGCATAGAACACCTAACGTCGTACCAATAAACGTTAACGCAGTAATCGGGGTAATCGGCTGACTGGCAAAGACCATTAATTGAACACCTAAACTAAAGAAGAATAAGCAATAATTAGGAATGGGCCAACCCGTTAACTGATGGGCTAAAAATTTAAAATAGTGAACCAAAATACATGCCTCCATAAAAGAATACTATGTCCATGAAAATTGAATAATATATCATTCAAGAGCATATATTGTGTGTCTCATATCACTCGACGCTTTATATAGTATCATATCAAAATCAGAAATAAAGCCTTGAATTCTAAAAATATTTGTACTATGTATATATTTTCACAATAATTATCAACTTTATCACACCCTAATTATTAGTAATTAGGGCAATTAATTAATTTATACTATAATTTAATTAGTTAATTTGTAAGGGAGTGGTTACTTATCAACTGGTTAAAATTGTTAATGTTTATACCCATCGGGATTCTTTCGGGAATCGTTAGTGCCACCGTGGGCTTGGCGTCGTTAGTCTCGTATCCGGCGTTGCAAGCGGTCTTGCCGGCGGTCGCTGCTAACGTTACCAACACCACCGCTTTAATCTGTACCGGCATCGGCTCCGGAGTCGGTTCCCTAAAAGAACTCAAAGGCCACTGGTGGCAAGTTACCAAAATTTTCGCCATTACCTTTGTCGGTGCCATCATCGGCAGCCTCTTGTTACTACAGTTTTCGAACCAAGCCTTTTCTAAGGTCGCCCCGTTCTTTATCTTAATGGCCGGCTTTTTAATTCTCTGTCCGAAGCCGAAGACTTCAAACGGTCAGCCTAAATCCAAGGTTATGAAATGGCTAGCGATTTTTGCGATGTTCCTCGTGGGAATCTATTCCGGCTACTTTGCCGCTGCATCCGGAATCCTAATGTTAGCCCTGTTAAGTTACACTACGACCGAAAGCTTTCCCGTTTATAACGCCATTCGAAACGTTGCGATGCTCTCGGCGAACGTAATCGCCATTATTATTTTTATCATTAATCACGCCGGAATTTACTGGCCGGTCGTCTTTCCACTTGGCATCGGTCTGCTAATCGGCAGCTATTGTGGCCCCGCGATCGTTCGTCGAGTTCCCGAAAAAGTCCTAAAGACCGTAGTTGCTATCGCGGCTCTTTTCATGTCAATCTATTTATTCATTAAAGCTTACTATAGCATTTAACATCCTACAATAAACGGAAGCGATTCTTATCTTTCACATTATGATTTTTCATTTTACCTTAGCTCAAATTTTACTGTTGATTCCCGCAGGAATTTTAGCAGGAATTATCAGCAGTACCGTCGGTATGGCTTCTTTAGTTTCATATCCGGCGTTACTGTACATTGGTCGCCTACCAGCAGTCTTCGCGAACGTTACCAACACCGCATCCATGATCTTCAGCGGTGCCGGCTCCGGATTATCATCAATTCCCGAACTAAAGGGCCACGTTAAACAGACCCTAGTGACCTTACTATTAACGTTCTTCGGTAGCATCGGCGGTTCGATGTTACTGTTAATGGAACCCAGCGGATCGTTCCAGAAGATCGTCCCGTTCTTCATCTTGATTTCGGGAATTATGATTCTGCTGACGTGGCCATCCTGATCATGGGTGGCTACATGGGCTACTTCGGCGCCGCCGCCGGAGTCATCATGATCGCGATCCTATCCCGGATCACCAACGAAAGCTTCCCGGTCTACAACGCCGTCCGCAACGTTTCGGCACTATCCGCCAACCTAGTCGCCATGATCATTTACGCCGTTAAATCCCACGTCTACTGGATCCTAGTTTTACCGTTAGGCATCGGCCTTTTCATCGGCGGCTACATCGGTCCCAAGATCGTCCGCCGCGTTCCGGAAAAGTACCTCAAGGTGATCGTGGGCTTCGGCGCTTTGATTTTAGGTATCTATATGTTCATCCAAGCCTATTTATAAGGAGGAATAGCGTGACTAATTCTAAATATCAATACGACGTTCTATACATCGGTTCCGGACACGGTACCGACGGCATCAACGACCTCGCTAAAAAAGGCTTTAAAGTCGCTACCGTCGAAGCCGAAAAGGTCGGCGGCACCTGCCCGAACTGGGGCTGCAACGCCAAAATCACGTTAGACGAACCTATTAAACTAACCCGTGAACAGGAACGTATGAAGGGAATTGTTAACGGACATTTAACAGTTAACTGGTCCGCTAACATGAAGCATAAGCATCAGGTCATCGATCCTATCCCCAACGGTTTGGAAGATGCCAAAGAAGCCGCAGGTGTTAACGTTATTCACGGCTGGGCTAAATTCGTGGATAATCACACCATTAGTGTTAACGGTAAAAAATACACTGCTGACAAAATCGTGATTGCGACTGGCTTACATCCCCATCAGTTAAATCTTAAAGGTACTAACCTAGCCCATAACAGCAAAGATTTCTTAGCTCTAGATAAGTTACCTAAGCACATCGCGATCGTTGGTTCTGGCTACATCGCTATGGAATTCGCCACCATCGCTAACCAAAGCGGTTCCGACGTCACGGTTTTAATGCATCATGATCAAGTCTTGGAAAAATTCTACCAGCCCTTCGTTAAAACGGTGGTTGCTGACCTTAAAAAACGGGGCATGAAATTTATTCCGAACGCTGGCGTCAGTGCGTTTGAAAAAGATAACGGTCAATTATTTGTCGATTACGGTAACGGTAAACAATTACCAACCGACTGGATTCTAGACGCCACCGGTCGAGTTCCTAACGTTCACCACCTCGGGCTTGCAAAAGTCGGCGTGAAATTTAACCGTCACGGCATTTTAGTTAACGATCATTTACAGACTAATGTTCCTAATATTTACGCCTCAGGCGACGTAATTAACAGCAATGAGCCCAAATTAACCCCGACGGCTACCTATCAAGGTAACTACTTAATGCATCTCTTTAGCGGAGAAACCACTCACGGAATTAAATATCCGCCGATCCCAACCGTCGTCTTCACTTCACCGCGAATCGCTCAAGTCGGCATCAGCGTTGCCCACGCCGAAAAGTACGATTTCGATTACGACATCGTGACCAACGACCTATCGGACGACTGGTACCGCCAAGTCGATAAAGAAAAGATCGCTGAAAACGCCCTGATCTTTAATAAACACGATCAGTTAGTCGGCGTGACCGAAATCAGTGATCAAGCTGATGACGTTATCGATACGCTATTACCGGCCGTTGCTTTACACCTATCCAAGCAGCAGATCGAACAGGTCGTTCCGCTGTTCCCGTCGGTCGCTCACGACGCCTGGAAGAACTTATAAAATTAAAATCAAACAAAAAGGTCTGCTGAAAATTCAGCAGGCCTTTTTTGATATATCCGTTATTTTCAAGAAATTTAAATCGTTTTTTCCTGGCGCAGATTATCTTTTTTCTGACGCTTACCAATCCGATGAATTAAACGTAAAGCCATGGTTTCTGAAAGCATGTATTTATGCTGAATCTTTTTAATAGCCTTATCAGAACCGTGATACCGTTGCATCGTGAATCGGACGTTATCACGGATCACCGATGAGTTAATCATCTTTTTAAACGCTTTTTCGTTTTCATACGCCCGATGACAGCTACTAATGATAACGATTAACAATAAGACGACTAAAACAACGGTAATTATAATTTTAACCATGGCTTATTAATTATAAAACAAAAACAGCCGTCAATCATTCTAAATCAACGACTGTTTTTAAATTTTAACGTTAATTATTAGTTAAATTAACGAATCACTAATACGGAAATCGGAGCATACTTAGCCATGTAAGCAGCCTGACTACCGAAGTGACGTGCTAAACCTTTCTTGGCTTGAGAACCAATGATTAATAAATCAGGTTCAACATGGGGAATGACGTCTTTAACGATGGTTTCACCAGCGTTACCTTCAGCAACGACTGATTTAACATCTTTAACGCCACCCTTTTTAGCGGCTTTTTCGTACGTCTTCATGTGCTTAACTAAATCAGAATACTTACCATGAACGTAGTCTTTATCTAAGCTCTGGTAAACATTAGTTTCATCACTTTCCAAAACGGAGCACAAGATTAACTGAGCACCAGTCTTGGCAGCACGACTAATGGCGTACCGGAAGGCTAGGATGGCATCATCGGAGTCATCGACTCCAACTAAAATTCGTTTAAAATCAAAATTCTTTGTAGTTGCCATCATAACACCTGCTTCCTAATTTATTAATTATCGAAGGCTAGCATCACTGTAAGTAGCATAGTTAGGATGCTTAGCTTTGTATGCTTTATGACCTTTATAGATATCGTACATTACCCAAAGTAATAAGGCAATGATTACAACATCAATAATGTAGGCAGTTGGGTAAGCCCAGCTAGTCTGACTAGCTTGCTTTTCAATAAAGCCGGCTAAGGAATCAGGCAAGCTCTTTAGGTTCAAGTAAATCAAAGCGATGACTGAAACCCAGCCACAGATCTTAACCCATAAGGCATTCTTGAAGCGGTTTGACATTTCAACCGGGCTATCGGTCATGATTAGTAACGGTAGCATGGAGAATGGTAAGTCAAAGGCTAAGAAGACTTGTGAGTTATTCATTAAATCATTCAAAGCGGTATGTTCTTCAATAGCACTATCACCACTAGTCAATGATACACAAATCAAAACTGGAATCACCGAAATTACACGGGTTACTAAACGACGCATCCATAGAGGCATCTTCATATGAATGAAACCTTCCATGATGATCTGTCCAGTTAAAGTACCGGTAATGGTGGAATTTTGACCGGAGCAAAGTAAAGCAACGGCGAATAACGTTGATAACAAACCAGACTTAGCAACACTGGCTAATGCTGGATTAGTCATAACGCTGGAATTCTTTAATGCATCGTATAAACCGAAGAAGGATGGATCTTTAACTCCACCTTTGGTAAATACGGCAACTCCGGTAATCAGTAAGAATGCATTAACGAAGAATGCAAAGGTTAATTGAATGTTGGAATCCCAAGTGATGAACTTAACGGTTCGTGCAACATCGTTAGCATCTTTATGGTTAGTCTTACGAGTCTGAGAAATTGATGAATGCAAGAACAAGTTATGTGGCATAACCGTCGCACCAACGATTCCTAAAGCACCGGTTAATGGAGTATCGTTACCAACGTGCGGGCAGTTGGATACATCGGCTGGCTTTGGAACTAAGCCACCTAATACGCTACCCCATGCAGGCTTGGATAAGATAACTTGGTATAAGAATACCAATAGAATAACCGTGATCAAGCAAACGACTAACGCTTCGATCTTTCGGAAACCAATCAAACATAGCAGTAGCAATACTAGTACATCCAGTACGGTTATAAAGACGGCAATAACCAGCGGAATGTGGAACAGTAAGTTCAATGAAATCGCACCACCGATAACTTCCGCGATATCAGTCGCCATGATGGCTGCTTCAGTCAGTAACCATAAGATAATACCTAACGTAGCTCCGGTACGAGCACGCATGGCTTGAGCTAAATCCATTTGGCTTACAATTCCTAGTTTAGCCGCCATGTATTGTAGTAACATTGCGATTAAACTAGAAATTAAAACGATGGACATCAATAGATATCCGAAGTCTTGTCCACCGGTAATGGAAGTTGACCAATTACCTGGATCCATATAACCAACGGCAACTAAGGCACCTGGACCAGAATACGCAAATAACGTCTTCCAGAAGCCCCAGTTATGAGGAACAGCAATTGAACTGTTGATATCTTCTAACGAAGGACCGTTGGCATAATGGAGTTGAATTAATGGCTTATGTCCTTTTCTCACAACAAGTTTCCACCTTTCTTAATTCACCTTACCTAGAGCGGGTAAGGCTCCTTTTTTCAATCCGGTTCTGATTATACACTAATTTTATGCTTTGTGAAATTGATTTTAGGCATAACTAACATTTCTTTTGCCTATTTTAATAGTCAGTTAAGTGCTTACATAATATTTTCATTAAACTATTTATAATGTTCATTATAAATACATATAAATAACTTCTTTTGTAATATTTGTAGCTTGATTGTAAGCCATTGATCCGACCCCATAAAGTTGGACAATTTATATAGACTATTTAACTAGGCTACCTGAAATCTTCGATATTCTATCGGTGATTTACAGTCTAGTTTTTCTTTTATTCGAATATGGTTATAGTAATAAATCCAAGATTTCATAGCTTTAACTAATTGACCTTCGGTCTGATAATGCCTGTCCATCATCTCATCTTTCATGATATGGAAGAATGATTCCATCTGGGCGTTATCAAGGCAGGTTCCTTTACGAGACATGGATTGAATAGCGCCGTAATGTTTTAATGTCTTGTTCCCAGCGAGGCTTTGATATTGGATTCCTTGATCGCTATGGACAATCGTTTTATAAGATAAATGAAGTTGCTTAAATATGTTTAATCCTTTGATCAATGGCTTTAATGTAAATTCTACGGTTGGATGATCACTAATATTAAACGCGATTACTTCATCAGTTGCTAGATCCATATAAGGCGATAAATACACCCGATGGTGTATATCCTGATTTCCATATCTAAATTCACTAACATCCGTGGTCGTTTTTCTACCAAATAGGTTGGTCTTAAAATTTTGATTTAATATATTTGGAGCTATATTACCTACCTGACCTTGATATGAATTATACTTACGTTTCTTCTTGCTGAACGCCTTGCACTGCCATCCATAAATTTGTAAAAGCCTTTGAACATGCTTATGATTTATTTTCATCGTTCTTCTTAAAACACCAGTAATCGTACGATATCCAGCTTTGTAATGGAGTGTTTTCTAATTTTGATATTTTGTTAACTATTTCGGATTGACTTTAGTTCGTTTGGAAAGCGTAGCTTTCCGACTATAGTAATAGCTACTTCGAGGTATATTAAGTATTTTTAATTTTCTTTATGACAAGATTTTAATTGATTTCTTAATGATTCTATGTAATCATTCAAATTACGGGATTTATACTTAGATTTCATTGGGTGTAAGTCTCCATTTTCTAATTTACGTTCCCATGTGAATACTGTTGCTGGGAACGCAATATTGAAGTGAAGTGCTGTTTCTGGATAAGACTCGTGGTGGAGTAACATCCAGTTCAGCACTTTTAATTTATATTTTAAAGGATACACTTTCTTAGTATGGCTTACAACTAGGCCTTTACGTCCGTATTTCTTATATTTTATTACCCAATTTAGTATTGTGGCACTGCCTTTAATTCCATAAATATGGTTCAACGTAGTTGAACCTATACCTGATAAATAATCTTTAACTGCACGAAATTTAGTTTGCTACTTAAAAGAATACATAAAAAATGACCTCACTTTATTGAACTAATATTGTTGTCCAACAAAATGGGGTCACTTCATTTCCAATGTGATCAATAAAATCATATTTTTTCATTAATTAAAATTATTAATAATAGTAGTAATAGTAGCCGCCGGACGTATGATTAGTAACGTGGTTCATGATGGCGCCCAAGATATGGGCGTGAACTTTCTTTAGCTGCTGAACCGGCAACTGAACATGAGTCTTAACCGCAATGTTCTGCGGAATCACCATAATGACCCCGTCAACTTGTGATGCCAAAATGGAAGCATCGGAAACGGAGTTAACCGGCGGAGCATCTAAAATGACGATGTCGAATTTACCTTTTAGTTCTTAATTAACTTCTGCATCCGACTGTTCGCAACTAATTCAGACGGGTTCGGCGGAATCGGTCCGCTAGTCACGACGCTTAAGTTTTTAATCTTCGTCCGCTGAACAACGGTGGGCCGTCGCATATCACAGTCAACTAAGCAGACTTTCTTATTTTCTTTGGCCCAGACGGTCGCTAAGTTAGCACTAATGGTCGACTTCCCTTCACCCGGTGAATCAGAAGTGATCATAATGCAACGGGCTTGCGAAAACGACAAGTTAGTTCGGACCGTTCGGAACTGTTCGGCAACGATGGAATCCGGATAATCCTGAGTGATCAAATTTAGCACCGAATTCTTCAAACAGTGCTAATGCAACACCTAGAATGATACCCACGAAGAGGCCTAACAATAAGCAGCTTTTGCGATTACGTTAGCTTTTGAAGACCTTAGCGGTTTCGTTACTAACTTGTGAAGCTACAGCTGGACTAGCGGATTTAGTACTAATGTCAAAGACCTGTGAATTCGGCTGAGTATTAACACTGACCTTGCTCTTTTGACTAACTTGTTATTACCAAGTTTCTTCTGGACTCGGTTACTAACGGTTGGACTAGTAATAATACCCTTATATGTATTAACCAATTGAGAGTCAGCCTGCTGCAAGCCCTGCAACTGAGTATCCTGAATATTCTTGCTGACCTTTTGACTAACGATCATTTGGGTCGTCGATTGATATTGCGGTTTAATCACGAAGAAGATCGCGATTGCAAAAACGACCACCGTCGCAATTGTCGTCCAAATTATTGTCTTGAAATGATTTTTTAGAATTTCGAGGAACTTCCGTAATTCCTGAAATACATCACTTNNGCACTACTGTTATTCAAAGAATCTCACCATCGATTCAAAATTAAATTATTATTATACTTAATTTAGCGGATTTATCCGAATTGCACCCTACTTTTCGTAACCATTCGGATGTTTACGAGCCCAGGTCCAGGCGCTGCCGATAATCTTGTGAACGTCATCGTACTGTGGCTTCCAGCCTAAGACTTTTCGGGCTTTAGTAGAATCGGCAATTAACGTACTAGGATCACCGGGACGACGCGGAGCCATTTCAGCCGGAATTGGTTTACCCGTAACGTCTCGAGCGGCATGTAACATCTGTAGATTAGAAAAGCCGGTGGACGAACCTAAGTTAAAGGCGTCGGAATGGCCACCCTTAAGTAGTCGTTTCATGGCTAAAATATGAGCATCGGCTAAATCCAAGACGTGAACGTAATCCCGAACGTTGGTCCCGTCTTTAGTTGGGTAATCATTACCGAAGATCTGGAGCTTTTTACGCTGACCTAAAGCGACCTGCAAGATAATTGGAATCAAATGGGTTTCCGGATTATGGTCTTCACCGATACTGCCGTCGAGCTTAGCACCACCGACGTTAAAGTAACGTAGAGCAATGAAGTGAATGCCGTAAGCCACGTCAGCCCAGTGCATCATCTTTTCCATCATTAACTTAGTTTCACCATATGGATTGGTAGGAACCTGCGGATCGGTTTCTTTAATCGGAATCCGTTTCGGTTCTCCATAAGTAGCAGCTGAAGACGAAAAGACGATTCGCTTAACGTTATGTTTATGCATTACTTCCAATAAAGTAATGGTGCCTTTAACGTTATCATCAAAATACTTCAATGGATTCTTCATCGATTCGGGAACGATCGAAACGGAAGCAAAGTGAATTACCCCGTCGATATTTTCCTTATCAAAGACTTGATCTAAGACAGCTTTATCACGAATATCACACTGATAGAAACGAGCTTTTGAATTAACGGCCTGACGATGACCAGTCAATAAATTGTCGACCACGACAACATCAAAGCCGTTATTAATTAATCGATCTACCGTATGCGAGCCGATGTAGCCGGCTCCACCGGTCACTAAAATGGTTGTCATAAAGTTTTCTCCAATAATAATTTTAATATATTTTAATGAAAATGTTTATACTTTAGCAATTGATTAATCTGATTGGCTAAATCTTTTACAGTAAATTGCTCTTTAAACAGAACTTGCCGCTGACGTAGCTGACGACCGTAGTCACCTCGTGGATCCTGATGCCGCATATAGTTTGTGTAAAAATAAATAAATTTCTGTTAACGCAAAATCATCATTAACAGTGGAATTACCGATAACAAATTATTAAACGCGTGCATCAGCATCGACGTCCGGATGTTACCGCTTCGTTTATAAACGTAAGCTAGGAACATCCCTAACGATACGTAAACCGCGAAACTGATTAAAGTGGACACCAAATGACCGCTAGCAAAGACCAATCCGCTAACCACAATCGGCCACCAGAAACGATGCGGACCGAAGAAGGCGTCCATTAAATAACCTCGAAAGACGAATTCTTCCAGAATCGGTGATAAGCAGACCATACTAATGGCCATCACGATCAAAATAACGTGATTTCGTTCCAACAAATCCAATATCACGTCGTTATTTTTACTGGAAACCTGGTGATTAATCATTAAATTAAGGTAATTTAAAATGAATTCCACCACCAAAGCTAAGGCGTAGACTTTAACGATTAACCACAGATCATTTTTGTTGACCTTACGAATCGGGTGATGAGCGTGATCCAAATAAGCCTTTCGGGCAATCAAAATCGCCATGATAAAGGCCGCAAAATAAATCACCACGTAAATCGTGTTATGCAAAACGCTAGCGTCATCGTTGATGAATCTGATCGGCAGCTGAACAAAACTTACCATTAAATACAGTAATAACAGAACGATAATTTTAGGAACGTAATTTCGAATCCACTTTAAAACGGGAGTTAAAATGTGTTTCATTAATAATCCTTCTCAAATCAAATAAAATAAAAGCGCTGAATTAACTTCAACGCCTTTAATTTTAACTTATTTCAGATTTTAGCACCAAACTCAAATTTTCTTTAATGCGTTCACGATGGCCGGATTAAATTTATCTAAGTCAGCAGGGGTCCGGCTCGTGTATAAGTTATGCTTCTTATCCACGACTAAGGCCTGGTTCTTAACGCGAGCGCCGGCATAGAACAAATCAGTTCGAATCGTGGTGTAAGCCGTTAACGTTAACTGGTTAGCTAAACCGGACTGCATAAAGAACTGCGGACCGTGGCAGATCGCGAAGACCGGCTTATTAGATAATAAGAAAGCCTTAACGAAGTTAACGAAACGGTCGTCGACCCTTAACTGATCAGGTGAAAAGCCGCCCGGTAATAACAAAGCATCGTAATCACTGGGCTTAACGTCATCAATCGACTTATCAACCTTAGCTTTGGTACCGTGTTCACCCACGATGGTGGAACCGGCTTTCTTTTCGATCACGTCAACGTGGTTACCAGCATCTTCTAAGGCTTTGCGCGGTGAAGTTAATTCTACATCTTCAAATTGATTCGTTACGAGTGCAGCAACTTTACTCATGTTTATCACTCCTTATGAATGTCTACTTTCGACATGAAAAAACTAATCATTAATCATTGGTATGATCTCAACGCTTTAGTCGCCGTTGCGATCGTTATTTTAATCATGACCCAAAAAGGCAATTTTGATTTTCAGCAACGGGTCATCCTTTTTGAATTCGCGTTTATGAACGCTCACCTCTTCGAAGAATACGGTCATGCCGGAACGATGCCAGGAACGTTAAACGTGGCCTTATACCATAACCGGCAAGCGCCGTTAGTTTATCCCTTCAACCAACTCTCAGCGATCATTTGTAACTATCTATTCATGATCATCATTTGGTTATTACCAGCTTTCGAACCGGAATGGAACTGGGCCGTTTTAGGCGCCATCTTCTGGGGCTTTATCGAATTCATCATGCATTTAATCTACTATCCCCATAAGACGGACTCGACCATGAGCGGCGGAATCTTAACGGCCTTACTGGGCTTTTTACCGTGCGGAATCATTTACATGGCATTCGCCATCAACACCGGTAAAATCAGTATCATTAGCTGCTTAGTCGGGATCATCTACCCGATCATTATGTATATCGTTATCTTCCGCTGGCTGGGTGTCAAGGTCTTAGCGACCCCAACCCCTAAATATCCGTTCACCGTTAAACAGATGACCCGGTACGTTAAGGCCGTTAAGGAACACCCGACCCATCATCATAAAGTGGGCACCCTTTAGAAATTATAACTGTTAGGACTGATTAACATTAACAAAGAAAAATTAGGCTTTTGGAGTATCGTCTTATTAGGAATCAACGCCATTATCGGTTCCGGAATCTTTCTGTTGCCCAATTTCGGTATGAAATCATTCGGACCCGCCAGCATTCTGGTCCTCTTTTTGGATGCTTTCCTAGCTTGCACCATCGGCATGTGCTTCGCCGAATGCTCAGGCTTATTTAGTGAAACCGGCGGGGCCTATATTTACGCTCGGCATGCTTTCGGTCACTTTTTCGGCTACGAAGTCGGCATCGCCGCCTGGGTAATCCGAATCATCGCCGAAGCCACCATGTATATGGCTTTCGCCACGGCTTTAGGCGGTTTCTTCCCGGCCCTCGATTCACCGATCGCTCGTGATATCGTCGTCACCATTATGGGTCTAATTCTAATGGGCATCAACATTGCCGGAATTCGGGTTTCGTCGGTCGTTAATAACGTCATCACGGTCGGTAAATTAGTCCCGATTCTGCTAGTAATCGTAGTGGGCTTAGCTTTCTTGCATCCCGCTAATTTTCATCCGTTCTTCGTGGCGAAGTTAACCAGCGTTCATAACTTTTCTAACACGGCAATCACGTTATTCTACATCTTTACCGGGGTCGAAGGGTTAGTCGTATCCGCTGGTGAAATGAACAACGTCAAAAAGAACCTGCCCCGCGCCATTATGATCGTTTTAGGCGTCGTCACCCTTATTTACGTCCTAGTCATGGTCGCTTGTGTCGGCGTCATGGGAACTAAGCTAGCCGGGACTGAAGTACCGTTGCAGTCCGTCATGGATACGGCCGTCGGTCACTGGGGCGGCGCCATCATCGCGCTCGGTTCCATCTTATCTATCGGTGGAATCGGGGTCGCGGCCACGTTCATTACGCCCCGTTCCATGATTGCGTTATCTCGGCACGGCATCATGCCCAAATCATTCGCCAAACGAAACCGCTGGAACGCGCCGTACGTTTCTATCATCGTTTGCACCGTTTTAACGCTGTTGCTTTCGTATTCGGGAACCTTTACTAAACTAGCCCAGATCAGCGCGGTTTCCCGATTTGCCCAATACATCCCGACCTGTATCGCCGTCATGGTCTTCCGAAAAACGATGCCGAAAGCTAAACGAGCTTTCAAACTACCGTTCGGCTTCGTTATCCCCATCATCGCGCTCATCGTGTCAGCCTGGTTATTATACGAAACGGATGCTGACAAACTGATCTGGGGCTTTGGTGCGTTAGTCATCGCCATTCCGTTCTACTTCATCACCCGCGAATATCGACAGAAGATCTAGTTAATTTAATTACGTTGACTTCATCATGAACCTCAACAATTTATTATAATTTAAGCTTCTTTACGCAAGGTCAATTTACCCCAGTGCAATAAATCAAATTTACTAGTGTTATGCGAACGCTGAACTTCAACCCCATCCAAAGTATTTAAATACTTATAGATTCGGTTAACGTTCTTTTGGTTACTCACCAAAACGAAGCTACCGTACTGTTTAAGAACCCGAACAATTTCACGATAGATCTGTTTAACGTCTTCGGCATCATGATCTTCCATAAAACTGTTCTTGGTGTCCATTGCGGTAATCAAGTTAAATGAATCATTAGGAAACGGTAAATGACGAACGTCACCGTGAATCACGTTAACTCGATTATTAACGTGCTCCATCTTGGCATTTTTTCGGGCTTTATGAATCGTATACTGATTCTTGCCTTCAATTCCAGTTACATAGGCAACCGGACCGGCAGCCTTAGTAACGTGGGTCAAGAAATAGCCTTTACCGGTTCCCATATCCAAGATTTTAGCGGCCGTTCGCAAATCTAAATGCTGAATAATGGTTTGAACCCAGGAATATTTTCGTAAAGTGTAAGCCATTATATTAACGCTAACAGTAATAAAACGACCCCTAAAATCCAGGAAAAATCATAATTAAACAGAATTAAAATAAGTCCTAAAATTAATGCTCCCCAAGTAATAATTGGCGCATCAACTCCGTACCGTAATAATTTCTTCATAGTTAAATTACCTTCCAAATCTTCCATAATTACACTTTTATTATAATTCAGAAGCAACGGGCGTGCCATTGGGATTTGGGTCTTAACGTAGATACCCTCCTTCTTTAACTGCGGATTCGGGTAGGGATCATAACCGATAACGTTAGCGCCGAAGCCGTCACGAACGATCTTCAAGACCATGCGGCCAATGTGACCGGTTCCGAAGATACCCACGGTCATCTTATCCATTTCATCAGCCACGTTCGGTGCCCAGCGTAAGTCACCTTTCGACTGCTTAAGGTCAAAAATCTTGCTGCGCCGGATCAAACGCATCATATCAGTCACGGCTAATTCAGCGATGGCTTCTGGAGAATAAACCGGAACGTTAGTCAACTGGATGCCGTTCTTCTTTAAAGCTTTAACGTCAACGTTATCAACACCGACGTTACGTAAGGATAAAGCTTTAATACCATAACTGCCTAACTTATTTAAGACCGAAGCGGTATATGGCTTTTGCTGGTAAGCCCGACCCCTTGAAGCCTTTAGAATATCGTATTAATTAGTTTTTGTCAATAAATGTAATTATAAGTTACCGTAAATATGCCTTACATTCCATGAATAGTTGCTTGAATTATAAAAATATCTGAACAATATTAATACTCGTAGAAATTAATTCAAAGGAGTAGATTTAATGATACAATTCCCAAGACAGTTAAGGTCGTATCGAAAGGAACGAGGCTTATCTCAGGATGAGTTAGCCCAGCAAGTTCATGTTACTAGGCAAGCCGTTTCAAAATGGGAATCGGGTTCAGCTTCGCCGGATCTTAATAGTTTAGTTAGATTATCGGCTATCTTTAATATTAGTTTAGATAATCTCGTTTTGGGGCAGTCATTAACGCCTAACACTAAGATTGATAGTTCTAAATTCGTTTATGATCCAACTAAGAATCGGTACGTTAGAAACGTTAAGAACATGAATATTTATGAATTTATCGCGCATTACTGGTGGATTATCGCCATTTTGATTCTGATTATAATTTTTATTTCTTTAAATTATTCTGGACCGACTCGGGACGATAACCTGAAATAGAAAGATGAGCGCTTCTAAAAAGCGTCTTTCTTCTTCCTATTTTGATTATTCTAAAAATACGACTAGATTATTTTTATGTGTTGCGAATAATCAATAACAACACACAAATTGAGAGTAATAAGCACGTAGCATTGATGATCATATAGGGTCACCACCTTTATTGGTGGATTTAGCCGTGTAATTAATAATAATATCACTTGACGAATGGCAATAAAAATTATATTTTAAAGATGAGAGTATGAAACACGTAGCTAAATCATATAGGATCTAATATGATTAGGTTACTAAAAAGAAAGGCGTTACTTAAAGTAGCGTCTTTCTTTTTACCCAAATTCGCGTTAGTTTATTAGGTAGTAATCCAATCAGAAAGCGCGAATAATTATGGAAAAATCAGAACAGAAAAACTATTTAAACGAAATGAACGACGCCATTGACGATTTAAACTTCTACTTAGCTAACCAAAGTTTCTTATCCGATTTAAACCAGAAAGACGTTACCCAATTAGGTAAACGGTTCGTTAAAACCGGAAAATTAATCCAAGCCGTAGCTAAGAACCAATCTAAATAATTAAATTAAAAACCAGTTCGACAATCCTGTCGGACTGGTTTTCTTTTTTATAATTTAACTTTAAACTATTTAGCGGAATTCTTACATAACCGATCGATCCGGTTGTAAAAACCTTTGGAGTCCACGTCGGTAATCAAGGTCAACGGACGCCCTTTCGGCGTTTCATAGGTTCGACCGGCAGCCGGTCCTGACGTAATAACGTCAGCTTTAATCTGTTTGGACTTAGCGATTTCTGGATAGTAACTAAGAATCATCGTTAAGACATCCCAGAGATAGTATCCTTTACCAAATAGGTGCATCATCGAATAACCCAAACCGATCAAATTTTCGGCTGGGTACTTACATAAGCTAGCCCAGTGATCACGGACCTTCTGGGTTAACGGAACCTGTTTAGTACTGTTAAGGCCCACTTCAACCAACGGCAATTTAGAATTGTAAACTACCTTAACGGCTTCGGGATCCCAGTAGGAATTCCATTCTTGAGTACCGTCAGCTTCCGGTTCAACGACGTTACCCTGATTATCCATGGTACCGCCCATCCAGTAGACCTTTTCAATCTTATCTTGAATGGATGGATCAACCTTTAATGCTCGGGCTAAATCCGATAACGGACCGGTCATCACTAAAGTAACTTTTCCATTAGCGGCCTTAATCTTATCAATCATATCTAAATGAGCCGGCTTTTTAGCTAACGGGGCCTTCGGGATGTGACCATGCTGGTTCAAAACTGGAAAATCATCAAAAGTATAAGCATTTAAACGCCAGAGTTTCGGAAACTGGTGACCCGGTCGAGAATTGGACTGGGCAACCGAAATCTTCCGGCCTTTACCCAAATAGTCAACTAATTTTCTGGAAGCGTCAACGGCTGGCGTAACAAATGAATCCGCACCGATGGCACCGATACCTAAAATGTTAATGTTAGGCATTTCTAAAAACAGGATTAACGAATCTAAATCGTCAACGTTCCCGTCATGATTATAATATACATTTCGCATTATGAAGCCTTCTTTTTTAATTCCTATTTTTAGTATATCAATTTTTCGATTCAATCCCTAAAGTTTTACTTATTATAATGGGTTCCTGAATTAATCATGAAAGCGCGATAAATCTGTTCCGCCAGAACGGTTCGCATCAGTTCATGGGGATAGGTAAAACGGCCAAACGAAACCTAAGTATCAGCCCGTTTTAATACTTTAGGCGCTAAACCAAGTGAGCCACCGATTACGAAGGTTAAATCCGGATGGCCATAGGTAGCTAGGCGCTGAATTTCATGAGCAAACTGAACGGACGTACGTTCCTTACCCTGAATCGCTAGAGCGAAAACGTATTCCTTAGGTTTAATCTTCTTAAAGATCCGGGTGCCTTCTTTATCCATGATCTGGCCAGCCTGACCCTGACTTAACGGTTCAGGCTCCGGTTCCGATTTAACGACCACGGTCTTAAATTTACAGAAGCGGGATAATCGCTTCTTATACTCGGCGACCCCTTGCCTAAACCACTTGGTCTTAAGCTTACCCACCGAAATCATTTTAATGTTCATTCTGTTAATTATCCCCTAACAACTAAGAGTTATCCACAGGACCTGTGGATAACTACAACATTTTGTGGTTAAGTGTTACCTCTCAACTATTTATAGGGTATGTTAGTCAACACCCTTAACCCATAACTGTTACGGTTATCAATCTTTTCATAAAAGAGAAAGACTTT
Organism: Acetilactobacillus jinshanensis; assembly: GCA_043289735.1. Taxonomy (GTDB): domain Bacteria; phylum Bacillota; class Bacilli; order Lactobacillales; family Lactobacillaceae; genus Acetilactobacillus; species Acetilactobacillus jinshanensis_A. Next base: position 23,893 of record CP171343.1, on the reverse strand, counting down.
ACGGATTGTTACCTGTAAAGCCTAACTTAATAACCAATTTAGCGATGATCCGCTGAAATCGAAATCTTCCGCATCCGTTTAATTTCAGCTAAATTCCGCTTCATTTCGGCAATTGCTTCGTCCGAAGCGGCTTTACCTAGCGGCAAATGCAACGGTAGCGTATCCCAATGATTAGTAACCTGATCATAAATAATCTTGGCGGCACGCATTGGATCACCAGGCGTCCGGTTAGAACCGTGAGCCTTCATATAATTAATGGATCGTTCAACCGGTTTATAATCAGCGAACTTAGTAACCGTCTTTTCTGAAGAACGGCCGCCCCAATCAGTCCGAAAGCCACTGGGTTCAATTAATAAGCACTTAATGCCTAAATGCTTTACTTCCCGAGCAATCGTCTTGGTAAGGCCTTCAACGGCATGTTTAGCACCGTCGTAATAAGCAGAAGCTAAGAAACCGGTTAAACCGCAAATCGAAGAGAAGTTAACGATCGTACCGTGCTTTTGGGATCGCATCATCGGCAAAACGTTACGGGTCATATCAGCTAAGCCCCAGACGTCAACGTCGTACATGTAATGAATTTCTTGCCAGTCACTTTCTTCAAAGGTACTAAAGTAACCTAGACCGGCGTTATTAACTAGAACGTCAATTCGGCCAAAAGCTTGCTTAGCTAATTTAACGGTCTTAACGACCTGATCATGTTTTGTAACGTCTAATTTAGCTTTCTTAATCTGACCATGATTATACTGATCTAAAAAACCTAATTGAGAATCCGGCTTACGAGCCGTCGCAACCAAATTAACGTTAGGCTTTTGAGCCAGCAGAATGGCTAAATTCTTACCAAATCCGGTATGACAACCGGTAACTAACCACGTTTGTTTTTGCATAAAATCATCCTTTTATTATCTTCTCATTCTATGATATCAAACTAACGTATAATATTTATTTTTATGATAATTATTGATAAAAAGAAATCTTATATTAAGTATTAATTCCATTTATGATGAGCTTTCGGCCGAAACGTATATGAATAATGATATTTAGATTCGGTTCGATACAGCTTATGAAACGCTCTCTTATATGAATGATGATGCCGTAATTCATAATAAGCATGACGATATAAACGAATAATTCGAGTTCGATGTGAAACATGACGAGCTCGATGAGCCGAGACATTTACCGTTGTACACATCAAAATTAAAATACTTACGATTAATATTAGGAATTTTTTCATTTTAATCATCACAATAACGATAATCGAATCGTCATAATTTAAAAAGTACTATAAACAAACCAATAAAGAATTTTTAGCTTTCATATAATTATGAATTATCTTATTTTTAAAACTTTAATTTGATGGATATGATAAGCATCATCACCAACAACGATTGCCATGACAACAATATAATCAGCAATTGTACTGGAATTTTGACTTAAAAGATTATCAAGCATGGGCATTCCAAACAAGAATAAAAGAAGCAATCCCCATCTAATGAAATCTCTCGATAACTCATTTTTTGCTTAGTACGAGCACGGAACGCTCCCCATGCTAAACAAACAATTCCAAAGATTAATAAACAAGTTTTAAATAGCATAGGCATATTCAAAATAAGTAATTTTAAGATACCTGCCAAGCTCTAATTCTGAGACATGAATGAGATTATCGAAAACGTTAAGCAAATATCGACAGCAAAATAATTATACTCAGACCCAATTAGCTAATAAATTACACGTTTCTAGGAAAACCATTTCGAATTGGGAAAACGGTCGAAGTGAGCCTAACTTTGAAATTCTCAAAGAATTAAGTCACTTATATAACGTTTCAACAAAAATCTATTTCGCCTTAAAGGTAAAACATCTCGTGAAGAATATATTATGTAAAGTTTTTAAATTACAATTGTCTAGTCGCTAGACGGAATCAGGATATATGGCACAATTAAAAATCATTAAAGGCGACATTACTAAAGTCCACGTTGACGCGATCGTTAACGCGGCCAACGAAAAATTAGCCGGCGGCGGCGGTGTCGACGGCGCTATTCATCGGGCCGCCGGTATGCAACAGCTCAACGCCGCTTGCCAAAAGCTTCACGGCTGCCCAACCGGTCAAGCTAAAGTAACTTCGGGCTTTAACTTACCAGCTAAATACATTATCCATACGGTCGGACCCGTTTGGAACGGGGGCCGTTATCACGAAGCAGAAAAATTAGCTAACTGTTATCGTAACAGTTTACAACAAGCAGTTAATTATCACTGTAAAACGGTAGCGTTTCCGTCAATCAGTACAGGGGTTTATCGTTATCCGTTAAATAAAGCTGCTAAAATTGCTGTTAACGTTATCAAACGGTTTCCAAAACCGATGACCGTCACGATGGTCTGCTTTGATCCATTAACGTATCAAGCTTACGTTCACGCTAAAGTGAGTCCCTTTGATTTTATCCAATTAACTAATTTAAGCGTCGTCTGATGAACGTGACCGCTGCGATAATAAGTTAACGGAATTCGCTGACCTACATGATGCGCATAAAGAACATCCCGTAACTGAACTAAGCCGTGAATCTTTTGACCCGCCAGTTTAGTAATCACATCGTACTTTCGCAAGCCAGCCTGGTCAGCGGAAGACCCGGACTTTACGTCAATTACTACGGACCCTTGATTAACGTTCTTCGGCAATTTCAAAACTTTCTGACGTTGACTAGCTGAGATACTAGCCAAATCAGTATAAAGAATTCCTAATTTCGGGCGAATCACTTTTCCGTTCTTTACGATCTGATTGATAATTCGGGTAACTTCATTACTCGGAATGGCAAAGCCCATCCCTTCAATACTAGCGCCCTCGCCATCGGAGGCCATTTTCATCGAATTAATCCCGATAACTTGACCACCGAGGTTAATCAACGGGCCACCGGAATTACCAGGGTTAATCGCGGTATCCGTCTGAATAACGTTCGCGTCACCTAACGACATCCCGTTACCGTTAACGCGCGGAACTTCGCGTTTCTTAGCGGAAATGATGCCCTGAGTTAACGACGAAGCATAGGATGAACCTAACGGTGAACCGATCGCCAATGAAGTTTCACCGACTTTAATATTATCCGAATTACCAAACGTCGCAACCTGATGAACCTGATTGGCGTTAATCTTTAAGACCGCTAAATCAGTAATTCGATCCCGGCCGACGATTTGGGCCTGCATTCGTTTACCGTTACTCATTAAAACTTCAACCTGATTGGATCCCGAAATAACGTGGTCATTAGTAACCACATAAGCACTATTGCCATGAACTTTATAAATCACCCCGGAGCCTTCGCTGTTGGTTTGGAGGGCCTTTTTATTACGATAGTTTGCGCCGAACAACTGGGTTAAAGGATTCTGCGTACCCTTCCCTTGCTTTAAATTAATCACGGAAACGACGTCGTTCTTAACTGATTGAAAAGCGCGTTCAGACTGGGTCTGAACGTTAACTTTAACGTTATTAACTTTAGCCGTGCCGCCCTTACTAGATCCCGCCGGGACTGCCGTTTCCTGCGTAACGGGATTAGTATCGTTAACAAAGTACGAAATACCACCGTAAGTAGCTAAGCCACCTAAAGCTCCGGCTAATACGGCAATTATAATTATTTTATGAATGGGTTTCATCGGTTTAAAACGCAAACGTATCATCATTCTCTATATCGTTACTAACGGTGTCGGTGATTCTACATCAGTATCATAGATCTTAAAATCACGGCCCACGGGCAAACCATTTCGTCTTAAGACGTTCGCGACGGTATTATGAGCTAATTCGACCGTATTATTATTATGACTGCGGTGGGCTAAAAAGACGTACTTGGTTTTATTACCGATTACGTTTAACAGAATATCGGCGCTTTGATCATTCGATAAATGACCCACGTCACTTAAAATCCGCCGCTTTAAAGGCCACGAATACGGACCGTGTCGCAGCATTTCCACATCGTAGTTACTTTCCATCGCGAAAGCTTCACAGTTCATAATGATTTTCTGAATATGACGGGAAACGTAGCCCGCATCGGTAATCATCGCAAAGCTTTTACCGTTACAAGTAAATTTATAATATTGAGAATCAGCGGAATCGTGCGAAGTCCCAAAACTTTGAATATCCAGATCACCAAAGTTCAGCGTTTTGCCTTCTGGAAAAATCCGTTGCTGATCAGAATCGACCGGACCGATCTTCGGAGCCATCGCCTCCCACGTCTTTTGATTAGCGTAGACTTTAATATTAGGGTACTTACGAGCTAAAATACCGACCCCTTTAGCATGATCACTATGTTCATGACTGACCAATAGCATATCAATTTGGTGCGGATCACGATGAATTGAACTTAATAGACGTTCAATCTTAACCCCGCTTAAGCCGGCATCTAACAGAACTTGATGCTGCGCCGTTTGGATATAAGTGGAGTTTCCACCGCTCCCGCTTGATAATAAGCAAATCTTCATGGAACCATTAAATGACATTTGTTATTTAAATCTTTATTATTATTATGATTAATAATCGAGCCGTTAAAAGCATTAATATAACGATACTGAGTCGTTGATGCATTACTTGATTTCATCGCAACTACCCAGGTCGGAATATAAATGTAATTACCTTTAACCGATAACAATCGCGTGTAAGCAAATCGACACCATTCAATCTTAGTATTATTAGGAATATTATTATATTGATATAACCACGTTAACGCTCGTTCAGACGAAATGGTGTCAGACTTTTCACGTAGAGTCTTAACATTTGACACATAACTTTGCGTATAACTCGTTAACGTTTTGAGGTGCCTTTTGAACGTACACCATCGTATTATGATTTGATAAATCATAGCTGTATCGATACTGCTTACCATGAATCATAAACGTTGAATTTTGTAATTTCCGATTAATCGTCTTGGACGGACGTTTACGATTTAAAGTAACGGGATCTTTAAAATGACTGTTAATTTGATGATTAGCATAATGAGCACTCTGATTAGAAGACAATTTGGATACTTTAGACCGTAAATCATTTGACGGCTTTGCCGCTAAATAATAGCCTTGTCCAGATTTAGTTGAAAGCCGATGGTCAAACGAAATCTGATCATTTCGCATTTCGGCAACGATGCTGGTCTGATTACCGTTACTTAAATTCTCGGTCTGAATACTCTGGTTACGATGGAACAGCGAAAACAAGAAAACATCGATAATCACAAACGTTATTAAGAAAATAATTTGAATCCGTTTAAAATCCACGTCTAAATACCTCCAATCTATTTAGCGATCCCTAATTGATTATAATTCAGCCAATGACCGTTATATTTAATAAACCACGTTGGAATTAAGTTAGCTAAAATCTTAGAAGTCTTTGCATTCTGCCATTCGTACCCGATTTCAATTGCTTGAACGTTCCGAAGATTATAGCCACGGGATTTTAAATTCTTCAAAACTTGTCGAGTATTAGATAACTTGATTCGTTTACGATCGTTCGGAATCGGAATCTGAAGTGAATATAATGAATAATTATAACGTAATTCACCATTGACCGCCTGCATACTAACGGTTCCAAAATGCGTTGGGTTAAAGATCGGAAAACTTTCAACAAAGCCTCGATACAGAATCGTATGGCTCTTAGGATCGTAATTAAAATAATGCACACCGTTCAACGGCAGATTCAACGTTAATAAATTATGGTAAGAATTATAAAGACTCTGGTTAAAGTTACCGTTAATATGAGTAGGGCGATCATTGACGTACGTTGCGTTTTTATTGGGGCCAAAGATTAACTGCCGACTTGACTCGTTACTATAAGTAACGTGATTCTTCTTGCGAGTTCGAGCGATATTATGAGTCCCGTTTAATAATCTCATAATGTAATAATTTTGGGTCTGTTTATTAATCAAATATTCATACTGAGGCATCGTTACGTCTTTAGGATAGGTAACTATAGGTCGTCCATAGTTAGTACGGATCTTAACGGGAATTTTACGAAGCCTTTTTATAATAATCGTACCGTTTAAAGGTAAAATAATTCGATTAAACTCTCGATTTGGTAACTTACCAAAGCCGCCCTTAGCAACTGAATTAAAGATTGGCGTCGTAACGTTGTTTTGATAACTTAAAATAATTGAGCGGCGTCGATTTAAGTGTTTAACATAATTTTTACTTGAGTGGAACGATACGTTATCATTTTGACTACCGCCGTTAGTTCGCTTAATAAATTCAGAAACGATGTTTGTATCGGGATCAGTAATGATCCACTGGTGACCATAACGATTAGTATGAATCGCCTGAGTGGGCAGATACGTATAGGATAGGGGCTTACTAACGATTGTATCGTTAGAACTACTGGAATTATTTCGTTTGGTATGTTCATAAGAAGGATTTGACCACAGAACAATTGAAAGAATCAAGCTAATAATTACGACAATGGTAAGAGCAACCGTTAAGCCGTATTTTTTAATTACGTGCATCCCATAAATTCTCCTTCATTGGTTCATACGGCAAGGAAATATAAAAGGTCGAACCGTGGCCTTCAACACTTTCGACCCAGATACTGCCGCCTAAGGCTTCAACAATATCTTTACAGATTGATAGGCCTAACCCAGTTCCCCCGCTGGCGCGGGTCCTGGATTTATCAACCCGGTAAAAGCGGTCAAAGATATGATCCTGGGCATCCCGCGGAATTCCAATTCCTTGATCAGCAATACTTAACATCACCCGATTATGCGTATCATATAACGAACAGGTAATGGTGCCACCGGACGGTGAATACTTAAGGGCGTTATTCATAATATTATCAATAACTTGAGTAAACCGGTCGGGATCAATTTCGACCCATAACGTCCGACTCGTAAACTTTTCAACAATTTGGTAATTATTATCAACCTTTAAATTCGGCTCAATTTGATCACCATTTTTAATCATTAACTGATAGTGCTTAATGATGTGATCCATTAATTCGTTCAGATTAGTTAATTCCGGATTCATATGCTGACGACCGGAATCCATTCGGGATAACGTCAATAGATTACGGACCATCCGAATCATCCGGTCCGTTTCGTTTTGAGCGACCTGCATAAAGTGCGGAGCGACGTCCTTATCTTTCCAGGCTCCGGCAATCAACGTTTCTAAATAAGCGTGAACACTGGTCAACGGCGTCCTTAATTCATGAGAAACGTTGGAAACGAACCGCTTACGATCTTCATCAATCTTTTCCTGTTCAGTAACGTCATGCAGAACACAGACTAAACCGTTAATGAAGCCCGAATTTCGCTGAACCAGCGAAAAATGCGCATTCAGGATTAATTCACGGTGATGATTAGATAAATCTAATTGAATTTTATGCGGATGTTCAAATAAACGCCGGATCGAATACTTCTTATTAACGCCTAATACTTGTAAAATCGGGTGCCCGATCACGTTTTCACTATGAAGATTCAAAAAATCTAGAGCTTTAGCGTTCGAAATCGTAACTCGACCCCAGCGATCCGTAGCTAAGACTCCGTCATTCATATGCGTCAAGACGGAATCTAACTGACGGCGTTCGGATTCAGTCGATTCCTGGGATTCACGGACCTTAACGGAAAGATTATTAACGGCTTCCGCTAACTGACCTAATTCATCCTGACCATACACATGAACGTGACCGGAATAATCACCGTGGGCAATCTGAATCGTCTGCTTTTTCATTTCATCAATCGGTCGGGTAATGGCCCGTGAAATTACGATGGCAACTAACAGTCCAATCAAAATCGTAATCAAAGCAGCTAATAGATAGATAAAGGTGATGCTATCAATCGTTTTATAAACGGGATTTAAACTGGCCCGAATGTAGATCGCACCGACCGTGTTATTATTTTGGCTTCGAATTAGAGGAATAACGGCCGTATAGTAACGGGTCGCGTTTTGACTGTTATACGTGGTCTTATTAACATTTTTACCATGATACAAAGCATCTTTAACATCATGATCAGTCGTCTTCTGACCCACGACGCTCCTGTTATCAATCTGATTAGTGCCTCGAATGGTCCCTTTAGTATCAATAACCTGAACTTGATTAGCACTGTTATTGTTAGTGTCAGACAATAACATATGAATCTTACGGTTAGCACTTGGCTGATTCTTACGGTCTAACTGACTCGTAATCGAACGGTCGACATACGTCGGCAACTGGACCTGACGCTCATACTGGGTCACGTTTTTCTTTTCTAATTGGCTAACGAAAACGGCACCCACAACTTCTAACGAAATTAAAAGGATTAGAGCGAAGACCAACGCAATTTTAAAATGAATCGAATGAAAGAATTTAATGTGATTATTCAAGATCCAGAACGCCCCTCAAATAATCTGGAAGAAATTAATTAGTTTGATTAGAATCCTTAAGGTAATAACCAACCCCACGTCGGGTTACTAAATACATCGGGTGACTGGGGTCGTCTTCAATCTTTTCACGTAAACGACGAACGGTTACGTCAACCGTTCGAACGTCACCGAAGTAATCATAGCCCCAAACGGTCTGCAACAAATGTTCACGGGTCATAACCTGGCCAATATGCTCGGCAAGATAATGCAGGAGTTCGAATTCACGATGGGTTAAATCAATCGTTTTACCCTTTTTAGTAACGGAATAGGACTGCGGATGAATAACTAAGTCACCGACTTTAATATCCTTTTCACCGCGGTCCTCTTTCTTGGCGTGACGACTATTGGTCCGCTGGCGACGTAAATTAGCCTTGACCCGGGCCACTAATTCACGATTCGAAAACGGTTTGGTAACGTAATCATCCGCACCGATCTCTAGGCCCAGAACCTTATCTAGTTCCGAATCCTTAGCGGTAACCATGATAATCGGCATATCATAGGTCTTACGGACTTCACGAGCAACTTCCAGACCGTCAATCTTAGGTAACATTAAATCCAGGATAATTAAGTCCGGATTTTCAGCTTTAACCTTTTTTAAGGCTTCTTCACCGTCGTAAGCGACCGAAACCTGATAGCCTTCTTTTTCTAAATTAAATTTTTCGATATCAGTAATCGGTTTTTCATCATCAACAACTAATATTTTAGCCATATTAATTTCCCCTAAAAGTAAATTTCAAAATTATTGAACGTTTTTTAAACAATTTCTTTTAAATTATCGTTTGCTTTTCTAATTTATCAGGACTAATATTTTAACCGTAGTCCTTGATATGGCTATATTATATCACGCTTTAGATTGCAATTTCATTAAAAGCACTTTTTTAAAGTAGATGGTTGCACATCTAAGTATTTGTGATAATATAATAATTGTTGTGTGAGAGAGCACTAATATTTATGGACTGTTAGCTCAGCTGGCTAGAGCATCTGACTCTTAATCAGAGGGTCGAGGGTTCGAACCCCTCACAGTCCACTAATTTAACGTTCGATAAAAAGTAGTAATCATCAATTTATGGTTACTGCTTTTTTCTATAAGGACTGATCATCATGAAATTCAGAGCTTGGACGGATATCTTCATAAGCATCGTTATGCTTATCATTTCCGGATATCTATTAGCCGACTCCAGCGTGATGTCGTTAGCCCTACTAAGCAACCCGAACTTGAACGTCGCGATCGAACTGGTCAGACTCTTCTGGGGCGTTGTCGGGGTGATTTATTTTCTTTACTATTTTTATAAAAAGGAGTTCGAAAAAATCGAACTCCTTTTTATTTTGGCTAATGTAAGCTCCGGCTTAGCAATGATTGACGAAAACTTGTTATAAGCCTTTAAGAACATCAAATGAACGGTTCCACGTGGACCAGAACGGTTCTTTTCGATAATGAATTCAGTATCACTAGCGTCATTCCCAGTCTTCGGCTTTGGATTCGGATTCTTAGGATTACCGACGTCCTTATCACGTTCATAATAATCTTTTCGGTAAAGGAACGAAACGATATCAGCATCCTGTTCAATCGATCCAGATTCACGAATATCACTTAAGACCGGTCGTTTATCTTCTCGCTGTTCGACGCTTCGTGACAACTGAGATAGCGCTAATACCGGTACGTTAAGTTCTTTAGCCAGTTTCTTTAGCTGCCGGGAAACTTCGGAAACTTCCTGCTGACGGCTTTCTTTATCGTTACCTTCAACCAATTGAAGATAATCGACCACGATCAAGCCCAGGTTTTTCTTTTCTTCAGCTAACCGACGGGAACGGGCTAAAATCGAAGAAATGTTAATCCCGGGCGTATCGTCGATATAAACGTTAGTACCCGATAGGCTGCCGACGGCAGCAACCACGTTTTTCCAATCACCCGTCGTTAATTTACCGGTTCGTAAATGACCGGCCTTAATGTTGCCCTGAGCACAGATCATCCGATCGACTAAGGATTCAGAACCCATTTCTAAACTAAAGACGGCAACGGTCTTACCAGTGTTAGTCGCCACGTTCTGGGCCACGTTCAATGCAAAGGTGGTTTTACCCATGGCCGGGCGAGCGGCAACGATCACAAATTCACCCTTATGAAAACCGGTCGTTAACTTATCGATCGCCGGATATCCCGTTGATAAACCGGTCACGTCGCTATGATTTTTGGATAACCGCTCAATATGCGTATAAGCAGAATCGATAATGTCATCGATACTGGTTAAGCCGTTGGTATCTTGCGCCTGAGAAACGTTAAGAATCCGGCTCTCAGCGTTATCTAACTGATCTTCAACGTTATCCTGCTGAGAATAGCCTTCTTGAGCAATTTCGTCGGCAGCTCTAATCAAACGTCGCGAAATAGCTTTATCATGAACGATCTTCGCGTAGTACACCACGTTAGCCGCCGTCGGTACCGATTCGGCTAATTTAGCAATGTATTTATAGCCGCCCACGGCGGTTAATTGATGCTTAGCGTTTAAAAGATCCGGCATGGTAACCGAATCGATCGCTTTATTTCGATCACTGAGATCGACCATCCCCGCAAAAATATACTGATGGGCCCGGCGGTAAAAATCATGGGGCTTAAGGTATTCCATAACCTCAGGCCAGGACTTATTATCCAAGAAAACGGCCCCCAAGACGGCCTGTTCCGCATTACTATCGTGCGGCGGGGTTCGGGCAACTAATGTATCGTTATTCATTATCAATTAACGACCTTAATCTATAAAGTGATTTACTTCTTCTGGGTAACGTGAACCCGAACGTTAGCCTTTACGCCCTTATGGAGCTTAACGGGTACGTTCATATAGCCCAGGGTCCGGATCGGGTCTTTTAAGTTCAGCTTACGCTTATTTAACGTGATACCGTGCTGTTTCTTCATCCCCTGAACGATCTGCTTACTGGTGACGGAACCGAACAGACGGCCGTCTTTACCGCATTTGGCACCTAATTCAACGACGCATTTACCGCTTTCTAATTTAGCCTTTAAGTCTTTAGCGTTTTTAACGGCCTGGGCTTCGTTACGGTTTTCAGCATGCTTTTGAGCCCTTAATTTACTAACGGTCGCTTTAGTAGCTCGACGAGCTTTACCCGTTCGAATTAAAAAATTCTGGGCATAGCCGGCAGCAACGTTTTTAACTTCACCGCGCTGACCCTTACCAGCAACGTCTTGTGTAAAAATAACCTTCATAAAACATCGTCCCTTCTCTAATTCTTTCCTGCTGATTAACCTTTTTGATGGCGCTCTGAAGCATCGTCTGAATTTTATCCATCGAAACGTCTTTGATCTGGGTCGCGCCGCTAGACAAGTGACCCCCGCCACCAAGACGCTCCATAATCAATTGAACGTTGAACGAACCATCACTTCGGGCTGAAATTCCGATCGAACCATCGGGACGCTTAGTAGCCACGAACGAAGCCACGACGCCGTTAACGCTCAATAAGGAATTAGCCGCCTGCGCCGCGGTAACCGGATCGTAGACCCGATTTTCTTCACCCATGACTAAAGCAACGTTATGGGGATGATTAAGTTCAACGCGGGAAATCAAATGATCACGGTCCAGATAACTGTTTAGATCTTCCTTCATGAACCGATGCATTAAAGCCACGTCAGCTCCGGCAGAGCGAAGATAACTTGCGGCGTCGAAAGTTCGGGTCCCCGTTCGGACCGAGAACGACTGGGTATCGGTAACGATTCCGCTCAGCATGGCCGTAGCTTCAATTTTATTAATGGGCTCCGCCTGTGATTGGTAACCGATCATTTCGGTAATCAATTCACACGCCGACGAAGCATAGGGCTCAATATAAACCAGCAGCGGGTGGGCCGGAAATTCTTCACCGCGCCGGTGGTGATCAATAACGACAATTCGGTTCCGCAGCCGCTGAAAAAGTTTTTGCGAAATACTGATGCTTGGCTTCGAGTGATCGACCATGACCAGGATACTCTGGTTCGTAGCCTTTTTTACGGCATCCGCCGGTGAAATAAAGGCATCCGCAATCTTGGGATCCGTTTTAATCTTATTTAATAATTCCTGAACGTCAGAATGGCGCTTTTCGGGCTGCAGCACGATCCAGCATTTCTTATGGTTCATTCGGGCAATCCGATGAATCCCCAGACAGGCACCTAAGGCATCCATATCCGGGTGCATGTGGCCCTGAACGAAGACCTGATCAGATTCCTTCATCAATTCCTGTAAAGCCTGCGAAGTCATTCGGGCCCGAACCCGGGTCCGCTTTTCCATCGGGTTGGTCTTACCACCGTAAAAGCGGGCCTGTTGGTCACGAGCTTTAACTACGACCTGATCACCGCCTCGACCCAGGGCCAGATTCAAATCACTTTGGGCCTGTTTAGCTAAACGATCTAATTTATCATCACCGTAGGCAATTCCGATACTCAACGTTAGCGGTAAATTTCGCTTTGAGGTATGGTTACGAATCTGATCCAAAATCTTAAATTTATCGGCTTCCACGTTAGGTAAAGCTTTAGTGTAGCCCAAAATCATAAAATGGTCGGCATCCAGAGGCTTTAAATAGATCTCAAAATGACGAGCCCATTTGGATAATTCATTCGTTACGTAATTATGCAGATTCGAAACGTCTTGGTCAGACATCGACTGGGTGACTTCAGCATAGTTATCCAGGAAGATTTCACCCATCGATAACTGTTTGCCCCGGGCTTTTAATTTAACGTTGTAGTAGGGCGTAATATCGAGCAGGTAGATCGTTCGATAAGCCTTTTGGATTAAGATTATGAAGCGATGATGATTCCAAGTTACCTCATGCCGCTGATTAGAATCCCAGTATTGATTAATCAGCGATTTTAATCCCGGAGCGGCGTCATTCAAACGTTTTCCTAAAACGTTAGGGTAACGAAAATACGACTGCAAATAAGGGTTGACCCAGGCAATCTGATGATTACGGTCTAAAATCAGCACACCTAGCGGCATTTCTAGTAAACTATCCTGTTCACCACGATGAACCTGATACGTAACGTCTGACAAGTATCGATATGCACCGGTACCAACCCGGTTCATGGCGTTAAAGGAGACCACCATCCCAATACACGCGTTATACAGAACCCCCGTCACGATGGCGATAATCGAAAAAATCGAAATAAATAACGTTACCCAGTTTAAATTCCGATTACCAAGAAACGGCGGCAGGCCGTGCTTCGCGAATAATTTTTTCATAAGAATCCTTCTCTGACATCACTTTAGGTATATTTTATCACAACCCAACGGAAATCCGCCAAAGCGCCGAAAACAAAAAACGCCTGATTATGATTCCCATAATCAAGCGCTAATTTTAAATTAATTTCAAATTATTCTTCGGTAACGAATGGCATCAAGCCCATGATTCGAGCTCGTTTAATCGCTACCGTTAAACGACGCTGGTTCTTAGCACTGGTGCCAGTAACACGACGCGGTAAAATCTTACCCTTTTCAGAAACGAATCTTCTTAAAAGGTTAACGTCTTTGTAGTCGATGTAATTAATGTGATTGGCAGCGATAAAGTCAATCTTACGATGTCTTCTGAATGCCATATTGATTTACCTCCTCTAAAACGAATTCCTGGAAAGTTTTTAAACTTTAAAACGGTAAATCATCATCGGAAATATCAATCTTTTTATTGCCAGAATTAGCGAACGGATCTTTATTATTGCCCCCGTTACCTATTTCCACCGTTATTAGGCTTGGGCGCAAACGGATTCATGGTTCCGGTCTGATTACCGTTTTGAGGAGCGTTGTTGTTCATGACCTTATTTGCTGGACCGTTAGGCTGACCTGGAGCCTGGCTCTGCTGCTTGCTTTCCAGCAAAGCAAAGTTATCAACCACGACATCGGTCGTGTAAACGGTCTGGCCCTGCTGATTCTGATAAGATCCGGTCTGAATGTGACCGTCAATTCCGACTAACGAACCCTTATGGGTAAAGTTAGCAAAGTTTTCAGCGGACTTTCGCCAGATGACGCACCGAATAAAATCAGCGCCACGCTGACCGTTTCGGCTGACAAACTGACGGTCGACTGCCAGCGTGAAGTTACCCACGGCAACTCCGCTCGGAGTGTATCGCAAATCAACGTTTCTGGTCAGGCGGCCGGTTAGAGTTGCACGATTAATCATATGCAACACTCCTCTCTATCGATTCAATCAAAAACTGAAAATTACTTGTCAGCTTTCTTATCGTCTTGAGCTTCTTTAGTGTAATCACGTTTAACGATCATATGACGTAAGATATTACCGTCATACTTAGCTAAACGATCAAATTCTTCTAAAGCAGCTGGATTGTCGGTTTCCATGTTGATAATGTGATAAGTACCTTCAGTGAACTTATCAATTGGATATGCAAAACGACGCTTCTGCCAGTCCTTAGAACTAGCGATCTTAGCACCGCTGGCCTTTAAAATGGTATCGAAACGCTTAACTAACTTATCTTTGCTGGCCGAATCGATATCAGGACGAATGATGTAAGTAATTTCGTATTTACGATTTTCCATAATGTTCACACCTCCCTATGGTCTTCAGGCTCCCGAATGTGAAATTTTTCAGGAGCAGGGCAAACGCGGTTCTACACCCCGTCTACAAACTAAAATTTTACCACAACTAAAGCTTTAGATTCAATCTTGTCTGAATTTATTGATTTACGACCGTCTCTAATTACGAAAAAGACGGGCGCTAACGTCCGTCTTTCGTAAATTATTTAATTAATTTAGAAAATTATTTTGGTTTTTCGTATCCGCTGATTTTTAGTTCTTTTCAGGAGTGTCTTCGTGCGGAACTTTAGCGATGGTCGAAACTTTAGATCCTTTGTTAACACGGATCAGACGAACCCCGTAAGTTACTCGGCTGGTTTCGGATACGCTGGCAGCGCTGAACCGGATCGTAACCCCGCGGTTAGTCATCAGCATCAGATCTTCAGTCCCGTGCAACGTCGTTAATCCAGATAACGGGCCGTTCTTCTTGGCGACGTTAACGGTCTTGATTCCTTTACCGCCACGGCCTTTGACCTGGTATTGATTAGCGGGCGTCCGTTTTCCGTAACCCTTTTCGGAAATTACGAAGACGTCATCCCGGGGACCCAAGACATCGGCACCGACCGCGTAATCCTTAGGACGCAGGGTAACGCCCTTAACACCGGTGGCACCACGGCCCATTGAACGAACCGTGTCGACCGGGAAGGTAACGGCGTAACCCTGATGAGTACCGATGATCACGTTCTGCTTGCCGCTGACGATCGAAACGTTCAGCAGCTCGTCGCCGTTCTTCAAATGAATCGCCTTCAAACCGCTGCGGCGAATGTTCATAAAGTCCTTAACGGGCGTCCGTTTAACGGTGCCGTGAACCGTAGTGAAGAACAGGTATTTATCTTTATCGTGAGCCTTTTCGGACACGTTGATAACGGCCTGAATCCGTTCTTTCGGATTGATCCGCAGGAAGTTAATGATCGGCAATCCTTTGGCGTTTCGACCGTATTCGGGAATCTGGTAGACCTTCATTCGGTAAACCTTACCGGCGTTAGTGAACAGCAGTAGCGTGTCGTGCGTGTTGGTGGAAATCAGATGCTCAACGAAGTCATCGTTATGAACGTCCATGCCTTGAATTCCACGGCCGCCGCGGTTCTGCGTCTTAAAGTCATCGGTATCCAAACGCTTGACGTAGCCGCGATGGGTCAAGGTAACCATGACGTCCTTCGGTTCAATCAAGTCTTCATCTTCAATGCTCATGACCTTGCCAAAGACGATCTTGGTTCGGCGCTTATCACCAAACCGCTTCTTTAATTTCATGATCTGGGCATCAATAATCTGATCAACTTTCTTCGGATCGCCCAAAATGGCTTTGTAATTAGCAATGTTCTTTAATAACTTCTTATGGGTGGCTTCGATCTTGTCGTATTCTAAGCCGGTTAAACGAACTAACCGCATGTCCAGAATGGCCTGGGCTTGACGATCCGTTAACCTAAAGTTATCAATCAAACGAGCTTTAGCAATCACGCTGGTCTTTGGACTGCGGATAATCCGAATGATTTCCTTGATGTGATCCAAAGCGATCAAGAGGCCCCGCATGATTTCATCACGCTTCTGGGCCCGGGTCAGTTCGTACTTAACCCGCCGGCGAACGACTTCGACCTGGTGCTTTAGGTAATACTGAAGAATCTGCTTGAGGTTCAACAAACGCGGGGCACCGTTAACGATCGCCAGCATATTAAAGCTGAACGAAGTCTGTAACAGGGTCATCTTGTATAGATTATTCAAGATGATCTGGGCGCTGGCGTCCCGGCGAACCTTAATGACCACCCGTAAGCCTTCACGGTCAGATTCATCGTTAACGTCGGTAATGCCCATGATCCGTTTCTCACGGACCAGATTGGCAATGTGCTTAACCAGCTGGGCCTTGTTAACCATGTATGGCATCTGGGTGATCACGATCTGTTTTTTACCGTTCTTCTGTTCCTGAATGTCGACCTTGGCACGTAAAGCAATGGTTCCGCGGCCGGTCTGATAAGCCTTGCGAATTCCGGATTTACCGATTACGACACCGCCGGTTGGAAAATCAGGCCCCGGAATGACCTTCATTAATTCGGGAACCGTAACGTCCGGATGGTGCATCAGCATATGAATTCCGTCGATGACTTCACTTAAATTATGCGGCGGAATGTTAGTGGCCATCCCAACGGCAATCCCGTTAGCACCGTTAACCAATAGGTTTGGGAAACGAGCCGGTAAAACGACCGGTTCCCGTTCGGTTCCATCGTAGTTATCCTGAAATTTAACGGTGTCTTTATTAATATCACGAAGCATTTCAACGGAGACCCGGCTCAAACGAGCTTCGGTATAACGCATGGCGGCGGCGCCATCACCATCGATCGAACCAAAGTTACCGTGGCCGTCGACTAACATATAACGATAGCTAAACGGCTGGGCCATTCGAACTAAGGCCCCGTATACGGCACTGTCACCATGGGGATGATATTTACCTAAAACGTCACCGACGACTCGGGCCGATTTCTTATAGGGCTTATCAGGCGTAACGCCTAATTCGTGCATATCATACAGGATTCGGCGCTGAACCGGCTTCAAACCATCACAGACGTCCGGCAGCGCACGGGCCACGATGACACTCATCGCGTAATCCAAGAACGAAGACCGCATCCGTTTTGACAGGTCAACGTTCGTGATTCGATTATTTAAATCTTCGTTCGCCATATGGTTTCCTCCATTCACAGCGGCTGTTAATTGTTAACTGTTAATCATTGTTAACTTATTTAACACATAACACTTTAACTTTAAACGTCTAGGTTCTGAACGAACGTCGCGTTATCCTTGATGAATTTCTTTCGCGGAGCAACCTTGCTGCCCATCAGCATCTCGAACGAATGGGCGACGGCCTTAGCGTCACTGGGGTCGACCCGTAACAGACGACGGTGGCGCGGATCCATAGTGGTTGACCACAACTGACTCGGGTCCATTTCACCTAGTCCCTTGTATCGCTGAATGTCAGGCTTTGGTGAAGCTGGTATTTCACCTAAGGCTTGATGCAGTTCGTCATCGGTTCCAATGTAACGCTGCATTTTGCCCTGACGTAAACGGTATAACGGCGGCTGAGCGATGTAAACGTAACCGGCGTACAGCAACGGCCGCATGTAATTGTAAATTAGCGTTAATAACAGGGTTTGAATATGATAACCATCGACATCGGCATCGGTCATTAGAATCAATTTATGATAATTAGCCTTTAAAATGTTAAAGCTGTCACCAAAACCGGCGCCCATCGCGGTAATCAACGAACGGATCTCGTCGTTAGCCAGGATCCGGTTCATACTAGCCTTTTCAACGTTCAAAATCTTGCCTCGAATCGGCAAAATGGCCTGGGTTAAACGGGAACGGCCCTGTTTAGCAGAACCACCGGCTGAATCACCTTCGACGATGAATAGTTCCGAAATGTTAGGATCCTTACTGGTGTTATCAGCTAACTTACCCGGTAGGTTCGAAATTTCCAAGCCGCTCTTCTTTCGGGTGACTTCTCGAGCTCGACGAGCAGCATCCCGAGCTTTAGAAGCAACGTCGCTCTTCTTAACGATTTTCTTGGCAAGCTTCGGGTTTTCTAACAAGAACTTCATTAACTGATGACCAAAGACTTTGTTAACGGCCGTTCGGGCATCTAAATTACCTAAACGGGTCTTGGTCTGGCCTTCGAACTGCGGATTCGGATGCTTAATACTGACGATGGCGGTGATTCCTTCACGAACGTCGTCACCCGTTAAGTTCTTCTGGTTCTTCTTTAACAGCTTATTCTTACGGGCGTAGTCGTTAATGACTCGCGTTAAAGCCTGCTTAAAGCCTTCTTCATGGGTTCCGCCTTCAATGGTGTGAATGTTATTAGTAAAGGTTAACAGTTTACTGTGGTAATCATCGGTATACTGAAGGGCGACTTCAACTTCGATGCCGTGATTCTTACCCTGGAAATAGACCGGTTCTTTAAACATACTCTGTTTATCACGATCTAGAAATTCAACGTAGTGCTTGATACCGCCTTCGAATTTGTAGTCCTTAACGACGGGCTTCCCGTGACGTTCATCGGTCAACGTTAAATGCAGACCTTTATTCAAGAAGGCCAGTTCACGAATTCGGTTATTTAAATCTTTAAAGTCATAAACGGTGGTTTCTAAAAAGATATCCGGATCCGGCAAGAAATGAACCTTAGTCCCGGTATCCGTCTTCGGGCAGGTCCCGATCACCTTCATCGGCGTTACGACGTGGCCACGGGAGAATTTCATATAATATTTCTTGCCGCCACGGGCAACGGTAACGTCCAATTCTTTCGAAAGGGCGTTAACGACACTGGCACCCACACCGTGCAGGCCACCGGAAACTTTATAACCGCCGCCGCCGAATTTACCACCGGCGTGCAGAATCGTGAAGATAACTTCTAAAGCCGGCTTGCCAGTATCTTTCTGGGTACCGACCGGAATTCCACGACCGTCATCGACGTCGGTGATACTGTTATCTTTATTAACCGTAACTTCAATGTTATTAGCAAAGCCCGCTAAGGCTTCGTCGATACTGTTATCAACGATTTCCCAAACTAAATGATGCAAGCCCTGGGAACTAGTCGATCCAATGTACATCCCGGGCCGCTTCCGAACGGCTTCCAGGCCTTTTAAGACTTGAATCTGACTAGCGTTATATTGGCCGCCTTTTTCTCTTGCTTTTTGATCGTCAGTCAAAGAAGGTCCTCCTTTAATTAACTCACTTCAACAACTTTTAACTTATTCATCGGAAACCCGAATGGTTCCGTGAGTAATCCGAAAAATCTTCGGATCTTGAATCAAATTTCTCGCCACACCGCTTAAATTAGTGGTGGTGATAAACGTCTGCACCTTATTCTGAATCGCGCGAAGTAAATGGGTCTGCCGCTTATTATCCAATTCCGATAAAACATCGTCTAATAGTAGAACCGGATATTCACCGGTAACTTCCTTCATCAGATCAATCTCGGCCAGCTTAATCGCTAAAGCACTGGTTCGCTGCTGACCTTGCGAGCCAAACGTCTGGACGTCCTTCCCGTTGATGATGAACCTTAAATCGTCCCGATGCGGACCTAAAGCCGTGGTTCCTTTTCTAATCTCACGGCCTCGAGCGTTCGCATAAAGCCGTTTTAATTCACCGTAAATTTCTTTAACCGATCCCGTCTGATCAGACTTTAACGCGGTCTCGTACTTTAGATGCAGATGCTCCGTCGCTAACGAAATTTCCCGGTCGATTTTACGAGCCCATTTTTCTAACCGCTTTAATAGACGAATGCGCTGATCGATAATTTCAGCACCGAACGCGGCTAATTGATCTGACAGAACACTTAAGTAAACTAAATCCGAAGCGTGATGGTAATGCAGACTTTTTAAGTAATGATTTCGCTGCTGCAGAATATCTTTGTACTGGGCCACGTTATACATGTACCGATTGCTCATCTGACTAAATTCCGTATTCATGAAGTGGCGCCGAATTCGCGGAGCGCCCTTAACGATCGACAGATCATCGGGTGAAAACAACACCACGTTGAATTGCCCTACGTAACTGGATAAACGGGCCTGCCGTAAATAATTAACTTTAGCTCGTTTGCCATGACGGCCTAGATCCAGCTCAAGATGCAGATCACCGGTCCGCTTTTTAACCAGGCCCTTGACCTGCGCGGTATCTTGTGTCCACTTAATCAAATCCCGATTATTGTGGGTCCGGTGGCTTCGGGCTAGCGCCAAAACGTAAACGGACTCCAGCAGATTGGTCTTGCCCTGGGCGTTATTACCGATAAAAACGTTGATCCCCGGGGCGAAACGAACGTCGGCCTGACCATAATTTCGAAAGTTATGTAGCTTGAGTTCACTGAGTTTCATGATTCAACCTACTTTTTTCGAATAAACAGCATCCCTTGACCGGGAATCACGACGTTATCACCGGAATACAGCTTCTTGCCCCGGCGATTTTCTAATTCACCGTTCAATTCAACCGGATGGGCTTTTAAGTACCATTTAGCACGGCCTCCGGTTGCCACAATGGATTCCGCTTTTAATAACTGACCCAACGTAATGTAATCGGTTTTTAAATTAAAGGTCTTTTTCAAAGTTTCACCCACCTTTTCAATTATCATTATAACATATTTAGCAATTTATAACCGCTTCTAGCTAATTTAGCCTAATTTTAATCAATGACACGTTATTAATTAAAAAACGCCTTAAATCTAAATTATTTGCCGATTATTCTTAAATTTCAGATATATAAACAAAAAAGCTCGGTTAAAAACCGAGCTTTTCGTTAATTTATTAAATTCAATGAAGTTTCAATTTAAAAAGTTCGGACCGGCGTAATCAACTGAACGAAATTCTTCTTGTGATCTTCAGTCGGTAACAGCGTAAACGGTCGCAACGAAGATCAGAAATCAACGTTGACCATCGTGTTACCTAATGACTTCAAAGCGTCCTTCATGTAATCAGGGTTAAACGAGATGTCTAAATCCTTGCCGGTCACGGACTTAGGCTTTAGCTGTTCCTTTACTTTACCAATGTCAGGGGAATTTCCGGTGATCGTAACGTTATCCTGACCCGGTTTGATACTCATCTGAATCACGTTGTTTCGGGACGCATGCGAGAGCAGGGATGCTCGTTCGATCGCGGCCAATAATGCCGGAGCGTTGAACTGAACATCAGTACTGGAGTCTTTAGGGATCAACTGGGTAGTGTCCGGATAGTTGCCTTCTAACAGTCGAGAATAAAACGAAGTGTTGCCCATTATGAACAGGACCTGATTTTCGGATAGCCGCATTTCAACATCGGAATGTTGACCGATCATTCTAGATAATTCCAACAGACTCTTACCCGGAATAATAACGTCATAACTAGCGTGATTATTAGGTAAAGCAACTTTTCGTTGGCTTAATCGATGACTATCGGTAGCGACGGCTAATAACTGCGAATTCTTTAATACAAAATGAACACCGGTTAAAATCGGTCGGCTTTCTTGATTGGAAACCGCAACGACAGTCTGGCGAATAATTTCTTTAAATAAATCACCGGAAAGTTTAACGGATTTATCAGTATTAATCTTAGGTAGATGAGGATAATTACTAGCATCTAAGCCGTTAATGGTGAATGAGGAATTACCGGATTTGATTACGGTCTGGAAATCGTCCCCGACGGAAAGACTCATGGTATCTTCAGGCAGCTTTTTAACGACGCTACTAAAGAACCGAGCTGGTAAAACAATTGATCCCGTTTCTGAAATTGCTAATTCGTTATCTTGATTTTGACTGGAAATTAACGTCTGAATTGAAATATCAGCGTTGCTTCCGGTTAGGACGATTCCTTTTTTAGTAGCATCGATTTTGATTCCGGTTAGGATCGGAATGGTGGTTTTATTAGATATAGCCCGAGAAACTTTATTGATGCCGTCGATAAAGTTAGCTCGTTTAATTGAGAATTTCATGGCGAAGCTCCTTTATTAATTTAATATAGTTTAATTATTATTTAGTAGTAATAGGTGATGTGGATAACTTAGCGTTATGAACTAAAGGTACTATGATCACAACACATAGCGTTGTGGATAACGCTGTGTATAAAATGTTGATAACTCGTAAATTATGTGGATAACAGGTTTTAAGCTTTCATTCCGTTGTCCATTAATTAATTAAACGTTTAAAGTATACGCGTTTTTAAATTATCTTTGTAGCTCGCCCTTAAGGTCTGCAACGTAGTTTTGAATATCAGGATTGGTCTTAAGGTTTTTCTTAATTTTATCGTAGGCGTGAATCACCGTGGTGTGATCTTTACCGCCAAAGGCTTTGCCGATTTTAGGTAAGGAAGTTTTGGTGATTTCTCTCGATAGATACATAGCGATCTGTCGCGGAATAACGATGGTCTTAACCCGCTTTTTTCCTTTAATATCACGAATTGACACGTTGAAGTATGACGAAACTTTTTTCTGAATGGCTGGAATCGAAATGGCTTTTGAATTGGCTTTTTGAATATCAAGGCCCTGAAGAGCTCGCTTGGTTAAGGCTAACGAAATGGTCCGCTGTCTGAAACGGGCGTAGGCCTTAACGCGCGATAATGCGCCCTCTAGTTCTCGAACGTTCGAGTTGATGGCTCGGGCGATGTATGCCAAGCAGTTATGCGGAATTCGAATGTGAGCAAATTTAGCTTTGGACTTTAAGATGGCGATTCGGGTTCCTAGATCCGGTCGAGTAATGTCAACGGATAGTCCCCACGCGAATCGAGAAACTAACCGATCCTGCAGTTTCGGAATTTCGTTTGGTAAGCGATCGCTCGTTAACACGATCTGTTTACCGTCATCGTATAAGTCGTTAAACGTATGGAAAAACTCTTCTTGAGTCCCGCCTTTATTGGCAAAGAATTCAATATCATCCACCAATAAAACGTCAACGTCACGGTATTCTTTTCGGAATTTTTCTGATTTATGTTCTTGGACCGATTTTACGAAATCATTGGTAAAGGCCTCGCTGGTTACGTACTTAACCCGTTTCTTAGAATCCTTCTGCATAATCCGGTTACCGATCGCTTGCATTAGATGGGTTTTACCTAAGCCTACGCCACCGTAGATCAGCAGCGGATTATACATTTCACCGGGATTATCCGAAACCACTAGCGCCGCGGCGTGTGCCATTTGGTTACCTTTACCTACGACGAACTTTTGAAACGTGTAGTTAGGATTCAAATGGGTTCGTTTTTTAAACGTCGGTGCGTTTTGGTTAGCGGATTGAACGGAAAGTTCCATCTGTTGTTTTTGCTGAAGTTCTTCCTTTAAGACGAACTTTGGTGAAATGTCCGTTTGGGTGATTTTATAGGCATATTCGACTAACATCGGGGATAATTTAGCTTTCCAATAGTCCCGATGAAGAGGTGAAGGTAACTCCAAGGTTAATTGATTTTTATTTAGCGCGATGGGAATCACCGGTTTAATCCAAGTGGCGTAAGTTGTGGGTGAAACGTGGTTCTTAAATTCATCTCGAATCCGTTCCCACA